>CAYOAR010000092.1:0-4993 GCA_964402105.1 uncultured Dehalococcoidales bacterium | reverse complement strand
CAATGAAACCAAAATGAACGTTTTAGGAGTTAACGGATACACCCTTGAGCGCCATGGTGCGGTCAGCCGGGAGGCAGCAGAGGAGATGGCAACGGGCGGGCTTAGGGTACTGGGTGCGGATATCTGTGTATCTGATACCGGCATAGCTGGGCCGGGGGGCGCAACCCCTGTGAAGCCGGTAGGGTTGTTTTATATGGGACTGGCTTACGACACTCTAGTGGTGAGCCGAAAATTCATGTTTAGTGGCAGCCGCGAGGAGATTAAGGCTGCGGCGGCGGAGGCTTGTCTCACATGGCTTAAAGAGTACCTTACGGAACTATCCAAGTGAGGGGGTCAGTAAGAGCGTTGCCTGCTTGCTTGGCGGATGTTATACTGCAGCCACTTTTTCCTAGAATGGCGGGATATCTATCTTGAAACGAATTGATGGGCGCACTTTTGATGAGTTGCGGAAGGTTACAATCACCACGGGCGTTCAGAGTTTTGCCGAAGGCTCGGCATTGGTTGAGGTTGGCCAGACGCGCGTACTCTGCGCTGTGTCCGTAGAGGAAAAGGTTCCGCCTTTTCTCCGGGGCAGCGGTACCGGCTGGACTACCGCCGAGTACGCTATGCTGCCGCGGGCAACGCCGACCCGTAGTGCCAGAGAGTCTGCCCAAGGCCGGGTTTCCGGCCGCAGTCAGGAAATTCAGCGCCTTATCGGTCGGTCACTTAGGGCGGTCGTTGACCTTACACGTGTCGGCGAGAGGAGTCTGGTGGTGGACTGCGATGTTTTACAGGCCGACGGAGGCACGCGCACCGCTGCCATCACCGGGGCTTATGTGGCGCTATATCAGGCGCTCTCAGGCTTGAGCAATGTTGGTGTCATCGCGGATATACCTCTGAAAAGCGCTGTGGCTGCCACCAGTGTGGGGATAGTGCATGGCAATATATTGCTTGATCTCTGTTATGACGAAGACTGCAAAGCCGAAGCCGATTTCAACGTTGCTATGACCGGCAAGGGTGAGTTGGTAGAGGTGCAGGGCACGGCGGAAAGCAAACCATTCAGCCGGGAAACGCTGGAGATGGTGCTCGCGCTTGCCGAAAAGGGCATCAAGCACCTCTTCAGAGTACAGCAAGAGGCAATTGAAAAGCTTAAGGCAAGGTAGCCAGCCTATGGTCTTATATGCCCGTTGCCTAAGCAAATCCATTTATAACTCGTGATTTCCTTAAGACCCATCGGTCCGCGGGCGTGCATCTTTTGGGTGCTGATACCTACCTCTGCCCCCAATCCAAACTGCCCGCCGTCGGTAAAGCGGGTGCTGGCATTGACCATAACTGCGGCAGCATCAACCTCGTTTAGAAAACGCATGGCTGAGGTATAGTCCTCGGTCAAGATGGCCTCGGTGTGACCCGAGCCATAGCGCACGACATGCTCGATGGCCTCGGTGAGCGAGCTTACGACTTTTACGGCGGCGATGAGAGCCAAGAATTCCTTGCCCCAGTCATCGGGAGCAGCCGGTTTAAGTTTCAACCCCGGCTGTTTTTGCAGAATCTCAAGGGCAGACACGTCGCAGCGAAGTTCTACCCCGGCCTTAGCTAGGGCAGAAGCCATTAGGGGCAGATAGCTGCTGGCTACGTCTTTGTGCACAAGTATGGTGTCCAGAGCATTACAGACGGTGGGGCGCTGCACCTTGGCGTTATAGACAATATCCACTGCTTTGGAGAGCTCGGCTGTCCGATCCACAAAGGTATGGCACACGCCGATGCCGCCGGCAATGACGGGCATGGCGGCGTTGCTGCGCACGAAGTTTATCAACCCCTCGCCGCCGCGCGGCACAACCAAGTCGATGAGGTCTCGCATCTTTAGGAGTTCACCCACGATGGCGCGGTCGGTGTCCTCAATAAGCTGAACTGCCTCCATCGGGGCTCCGGCTTCGGCAAGTGCCTGGCGTAGTATGCCTGCGAGTGCTCGGTTAGAACGCACTGTTTCTTTGCCGCCGCGCAATATGATGGTATTCCCGGATTTAAGGCATAGGCAGGCGATATCTATCGTAACGTTGGGGCGGCTCTCGTAGATGGCAGCGATTACCCCAAGCGGAACACGTTTTTTCCCGATGCGAAGACCGTTGGGCATGGTGCGCATGTCGAAAACCTCGCCGACCGGGTCGGGCAGAGCGGCAACGGCGAGCACGTCGGAGGCCATGGCTTTCAGCCTAGCTTCATCAAGGCGGAGCCGGTCCAACAGTGCCGTATCCATCCCTGCCGCTTGGGCATCATTATAGTCGGCGGCATTGGCGGCGAGTATCTCTGCTTGGCGTGCGGATAGAGCCGCAGCGGTGTTTTGCAGGGCCCGGTTTTTCACCTCTGTTGAAGTGCTGGCCAAAATGCGTGCTGCTGTCTGGGCTTGCTGCGCCTTTTCAAGTAATTCGTTATTCATAAAAAACCTCCTTAGGAACCAAGATGTCAGGAGAATTCGAGTAAATCGATACCGCTCAGCGATATTATACAGCAAAGAGCCGTTCTAAAAAGGCCTGAAGCGAAAGTACAATCACACTCTTTGCAGCCTTGTTGATTGCAGTTCTTGGTAAAACACTGCCCGAAGCACAGGAGCGCAAACTTGAAGGCTGACTTGCACCTATTGACCGAAAGCCCTATATTACCATCAATATCCATCGGCAAGGAGCAGGCATGGACGACTGGATAGTCATCGGAATCGGCGGGCTTTTCGTGTTGTTGGGCATCCTGGTATTCATCTGGGGATGCCGAGAGATGGATGCCTACTATACAGCCATGAGCCAGCGCCGGGACGTAAGGGAGTTCATTGAGCGCTCGCCGCTGCGTCCGGAACCTCAAGCTCTAAAGATCGGCGGTGTCATTGCTGTGGCCGTGGGCATTGTGCTTGTGGTAATGGGAATAATTTGGCTGTAGGCTGGGCGTTTTACCGCTGAATACGCTAGCGCAGCCATTGACACTGCAGCCCGAGGCTCTTAGCCCTCGAATTCTATACCCGCAAGAGGCTGAGGTGCTCTATCTTGCCAGCCCGTCCACTCTCCCATAAAAAGGGGATGATCCTCCCCCCTCCAAAACATATATCGGCTGCGCATATATAGGCTGTGTGTTATCTAAGCTGACCATGCAAAAGTATTTTATAGTGATATCCGATGCAGTCATGTTGCCCCAGACATAATCGACTAGGCACTCAGGACTTTCGTGTAAAAAATACGCCGGGTTTTTTAGATAGGTCTGAAATAAAGAAACCGCATCTTTTGGCTTTTTAATTTTTGCCGTGGTATACGGCGCAAGCTCAAGTATTTTAATGCTGGCCCGAAAGACTCGCCCATCTCCTCCAACCCAGACAGAAGCTCCCATACCAGCCAACTCATACCCATCAACGCCAAGTATGAGATCAACGCCCACCCCCAATTGATAACCGCGGGAAGGCACTGTTGATCCAACGATGATCTGCGAGCCAACGATGCTGACGGGGTAGGTAACGAACCGCAGTATATTTTTGGGATGCAGCGAGATAGCCTCAAGCCAATCCCTGGCAAAGTTGATACTTTCCGAGTCGGAAAGTGACACGGCGGGTAATTCTTTGATGTTGTTATCGATGTACTCAACGCTGCCGTCGCTCATTATACTCAAGCTTCTCATGTTCTCAACGAAATCAAAACTTTTTAGGTTCCCGACAAGACTTGTTTGGGTTGGTTCGGAGGTAAACCCCAACTGCTTGGCGAGTCGGGTGGCGTATGTATAGTTGACTGCCGGCGGAACAATGCGGTAAATAGTCATCGTATTGGGGGTGCTGGGCAGCTTGGCATCCAGGGTGAAAGCCGCACCAGTGGCGGTATGCGAGATGCAAGAATAGCTGCTCTGGAAGATTTCCGGCATGCCAAAAACAAGACTCTCAATAGAATGAATGCTCTGGAAAACAGGCGGAACAGGCAGGTTTGGGGGTATATCCTGGTTTTGAGGTGTGTAGCATGACGCAAACGGAATAATTGATAGGCTTGATATTAAACCCAATGCCATACGAAACAAGCGATTTTTCATCAGCATGATTATACACTACTCCCAAAACGCTAGGAGGCAATCAATTGCGATGGCGCCTTAGCCAACCCCGGCGAATTGTGCCTGAGGTCGTTATTTAAGATTGCCGCTACCGCGGAAACGATAACAGTAGAGGGGAAGAAAACCTGACACCGCTTTGTTCACGTTGCGGGTAAGGGAGCATTGCCCCCTCCGCCCGTCCGCAAGTTCAAGGAGATAACCATCGCCGTCGTTAATGCGGCGGAAATCGGATAAAGTAAGCTCGCCCCACCATTGGTTCGGGGTTTCGTCAAAAAGTCGGTAATCAACCGCCATTATAAGCTCGCCGGTGTATGTGCGAAAGAGTTTGCCGTTAGCCACGCTTTGCCTCCATTGATAGATCAGATCAAAACCAGGTTGTTCCGGTGCACTACCTCGGTACTGTAGTCATGACCGAGTATCACTGCAATTTGGTCAGAATGTGCGCCGATGATCTTGCTTAGCTCTGCTGAACTATAGTTGCTTATGCCGGCACCGAGTTTGCTGCCTGTACCATCTACGATATCCACGATGTCTCCGCGTTCGAAATCCCCCACAACCGCTTTTATCCCTGCCGCGAGCAGACTGCGGTTTTGGGTGGTGAGCGCTCGAGTGGCACCGGCATCTATGCTTAGCCGTCCCCGGGTGCGGAGTCCGGAAAGCATCCAGCGCGCCCGGCTCTCGCGCTTTCCCGCAGGCAAGAAGCGGGTACCGATGGCTTCGCCCCGGACGAGGCGCTTAATGACATCTGTCTCGCGCCCCGAGGCGATTACCACCGTCACACCGGATGCAGTGGCAAGCTTGGCGGCCTCAATTTTAGTGGTCATGCCCCCGGTTGCTCCTGCGGCTTGCGGCCCGGCTGCCATAACCTCAATCTCGGGAGTGATCTCCCGCACCTCGGCGATGAGCTGTGCCTCCGGGGGGGGGTGCGGGGCGGCGGGATAAAGAC
>CAYOAR010000091.1:0-11922 GCA_964402105.1 uncultured Dehalococcoidales bacterium | reverse complement strand
GAGCAGAGCTGGGCTCTTGTTAACCTCATACTCGGGGCATTGGGAGTGCTGCTTGCGGTCATAATGGTCATCTGGGCATTTGTAAGGAGCAGTACCAAGCAGATTCGTTATCTTTGGCTCTTCTTGGTGATGGTCCTTGGTGCGGCCGGGGTTATGGTGTTCTTCATGACCGAGAACATGAGTTATCCGATGGGATTCGTTGATATCTGGACTGTTGTTAATGGGGCGATATTGGCAGCAGGACTCTTGGCGGCCACCATGGTATTTAGACAGAACAAAGAGTAGCCACTAGACGCTCAACTTACCGATAGCAAAGAACGCCTGACGAAAGCCGTCAGGCGTTCTTTGCTATCGGTTTATCCTACTCAGTTGCTAGTTATGTTGACTTAAGCAGCTGGCGGTGTAGGGGTCTTCGCGCCAACCTCAAATACGTTCAACCTTAGGCTGTTTCAATCTTACTAGCCTCTTGAAGACCAAGAAGTTCGATCGCCTCTTCCACCATTTTGTATTTTAAGATTTTACCCGCGGCATTCATGGGAAACTCCGTAACAAACCGGACATACTTAGGAGTCTTCTGCTTCGCCATATGACCTTTTACGTAATTCTTAATTTCTTCTTCAGTTGCCGCTGCCCCTTCTTTCAAGATAACGCAAGCTAATATCTCTTCGCCATACTGTTTGTCCGGCACCCCAACCACCTGCACATCCTTCACCTTAGCGTGTGTGTACAGAAAATCTTCGATTTCCTTGGGATAGATGTTCTCTCCCCCGCGAATAATCATATCCCTGATGCGACCTGTGATTTTGTAGGTACCATCAGGCAGGCGGCGCGAAAGATCGCCCGTATGAAGCCAGCCGTCTTCATCAATGGCGTTGGCTGTAGCAGCTGGCATTTTGTAATAACCTTTCATGATGTTGTAACCCCGTGCTACAAACTCACCATCTGTGTTATCTGGCAAATCCGCACCAGTCTGCGGGTCTACGATCTTACACTCAATCCCCGGCAGAGCCCGGCCAACCGTGTTCACTTTTACCTCAATAGAATCATCGGCAGTACTCATGGTGCAACCCGGACTGCTCTCTGTCTGGCCAAACACGATTGTGATTTCCGGCATGTGCATCTTATCAATCACATCCCGCATCACCTTCACGGGACAGGGGCTGCCCGCCATAATGCCCGTGCGCATGCTCGAAAAATCTGTCTTTGGAAAGTCTTCATGCTCTAGCATCGCGATAAACATCGTGGGCACGCCATGACAGGCTGTGATTTTCTCTTTATTAATCGCATCCAACGAAAGGCGCGGCGAGAAAGCCGGGATGGGAACCATGGTAGTGCCATGAGTTACAGCAGCGGTCATGGCCAGCACCATACCAAAGCAATGGAACATGGGCACATGGATTAAAATGCGATCAGCAGTGGAGAAATCCATGCGGTCGCCGATATTCTTACCGTTGTTCACCACGTTGTAGTGCGTGAGCATCACGCCTTTCGGAAATCCTGTAGTGCCAGACGTATACTGCATGTTGCACACGTCATGGTTATTTTGCATAGCCATGCGCTGATATACCACCCCAATCGGCGTCTTGGCGGCAGCCTCAAATGCTTCTTCAAATGTGAGGCAGCCCTTTTCGGAAAAACCGACGGTAATCACGTTGCGCAAAAATGGCAGGCGCCGGGCATGGAGCGGCTCGCCCTTCTCCAGCGTGGCAAGCTCGGGGCAAACCTCTCTGATAATCCCGATGTAGTTTGAGTCCTTGTGGCCTTCTATCATCACAAGTGTATGAGTATCACTTTGACGCAGAAGGTATTCGGCTTCATGAATCTTATAAGAGGTGTTAATGGTTACCAAAATGGCACCGATTTTCGTCGTTGCCCAAAAAGTAATAAACCACGCAGGAACGTTGGTAGCCCATATAGCCACCTTATCGCCCTTTTTCACCCCCAAGGAGATAAGCGCTCGGGCAAAGGTGTCCACGTCATCACGAAACTCTGCATAGGTACGAGTATAATCCAGCACCGTGTAACGGAAAGCGTATTGGTCAGGAAACTCCTCCACAATACGATCAAGAAGCTGTGGGAACGTTAGGTCAATCAGGGTTTCTTTTTCCCAGACGTACTTGCCGGTGCCGGCTTTGTTGCTATACAGCGGAGTGTGCCCAGTAAGTTTTTTGGTATAACGCGCCATATAGTTCGCATAGTGCGGAATGACAATACCCGGGTCCTGTAGATCCCTGCTCCAGCGTTTTACCCACTCAAGGGATACAAACCCATCGTAGTTAATGCTGCGCAGTGCCATCATCATCTCGCCGATGGGCAAGTCCCCCTCACCCATCAAGCGGTATTGAACCCGCCCGTCAGCTCCAAGCACAGAGTCTTTTAGATGTACGTATTTGATATAGGCACCCAAGTTTTGCACCGTGCGCTCGGCTGTCTCACCGGCAAAACGATAGGGGTGGTGCACGTCCCAAAGCGCCGCCACCGCATCGCTCGCCACTCTTTCCAGCAACCGATATAAGCGCGCGGTGTCGGCGAAGACACCATTGGTTTCCACGAGCAATACAACACCGTACCGCTCAGCGATTGGTGCCAGTCTTTTTAGCTGCGCCGCGATAAAGGCATCATCCACCTCATCGCCCATAGGTGCAGGCTCGCGGTCAGCTAAAATGCGCACGTAGGGCGTCCCGAGCTTAGCTGCGAGCTTCACATATTCGGTTATTTCTGAGACGTTTTCTTCCTCGCTCCCTTTATATTTCAGGCAGCATGCAGAGGAAAAACAGGAAATTGAAAGGCGCAGCGCGCTAAGCTTTCGGATTGTCTCACCTAGCGCTTCATCGGCAAAAGGCTGCGCACGTACGGCAAAGATCTCTTCCCCAAGGCCGCGCACTTCTACCCCATCAAAACCGAAATCTTTAGCCGCAGAGGTAATATCCTGCCAACTCCAGTCCGGACATGCCAAAGTGGAAAATGCAATCTTCATTTTGATTCCTCCAGCGCCTCTTTAGGCTCGGTTGCTCCCTTGGGCTTTTTCGGCATCAGCCTCACGCAGTTCTTTGCGTTTTATCTTTCCGCTTACAGTTTTGGGCAGCTCATCTACAAATTCGATGATGCGCGGGTATTTATAAGGAGCTGTTACCTTTTTTACATGTTCTTGCAGCTCTTTAACAAGGGCATCACTCGGCACATAGCCGCGCCTAAGCACCACTGTCGCCTTTACCACCTGACCGCGGGTGGAATCCGGAGCTGCCGTAACGGCGCACTCCACGACCGCTTCATGCTCAATAAGAGCGCTTTCTACCTCAAATGGACCAATGCGATACCCCGAGCACTTGATTACATCGTCACTGCGACCGACAAACCAGTAGTACCCGTCTGAGTCACGCCAAGCCACATCTCCTGTGTTGTAACAGCCTCGTCCAAAAGTCTTTTTGGTAAGAGCCTCATCGCGGTAGTAACCTGCAAACAACCCGCAGGGCCAAGCCTCGTCCAAGCCCCGCACCACAATCTCTCCCTCTTCGCCGTCTTCGCAGCGTTCTCCTTCGGCATTCACAATCTCAATATCGTATAATGGAGACGGTTTGCCCATCGAGCCGGGCTTTGGCTCTATCCATGGGAAATTGGCAATCAAAACGCTGCTTTCAGTTTGCCCGAAACCCTCATACAGCTTGCGCCCCGTTATCTCCTGCCACTTATTGAATACTTCCGGGTTCAGCGGTTCTCCTGCGATGCAATATGTCTGGATCGAGGAAAGGTCGTACTTTCGCATATCCTCAAGCAACATAAAGCGCAGCATCGTAGGCGGAGCGCAAAAAGTAGTCACTTTGTATTGTGCAAGCTTCTCAAGCAGCTTTGCAGCAACAAACTTGTCCATGTCATAGGCAAAAATAACGGCTCCGCAAATCCATTGCCCAAATATCTTCCCCCAGCCAAACTTCGCCCAACCGGAATCGGACACCGACATATGCAGCTTATTTTCCTGAACACACTGCCAGTATTTGGCTGTTACGATGTGCCCCAGGGGATGAGCATAGCTGTGGCGCACCATTTTGGGCATGCCCGTTGTGCCGGAGGTAAAATAGATGAGCATGGTGTCGGTGCTTTGTGTGGCGGCGGCACCGACCGGACGCGGGAAGTTCTCCGGCTGTCGTTCGAGCTCTTCGTTGAAAAACAGGAAGTTCCCGTGCTTTTGCCCCACCGTGATAACATGTCGCACGGTAGGACAGTCGGGCAGTGAGGCTTCAACCTGAGAAAGCACAAAAGCATCGGTAACGCAGACAATGGTTTTCACTCCAGCTTGATTTGCCCGGAAAGTAATATCTTTTTGGGTAAGCTGCAAAGAGGCCGGCACAAAAACAGCACCGAGTTTGCACAGCCCCATAGCTGCTACCCAATACTCCCAGCGCCTCCGCAAAATCAACATCACCACATCGCCCTTGGCAATCCCGAGTTCTGAAAAATAATGAGCCGCCCGGTTAGAAAGGGCGGAGATATCGTTAAAGGTGAAGCATTTGTCCCCACCATGGTCGTCACACCACACCAAAGCCTTTTTCCCGGGCTCAAGCCTTGCCCATTCGTCTACTACGTCAAAGGCAAAATTAAAGTCTTTCGGTACGTTTACGCAGTAGTTTCGTTTAAAATCCTCATAAGAGTTAAACTCAGCGCGCGGTAAGTATTTCCCAAGCAACCCGCCGCTCATTCTGCTATCACCGTGAGGAACTTGGCCTGCTTGCCGTTCCTTGCTTTCTGGCCATGGGAGTGGGTAGGATCAAAATAAATCGAGTCTCCCACTTCCAACACTAAGCGTTTGTCACCCCACAGCACCTCAATACTACCCTCAAGTACGTAATTCAGCTCCTGCCCGCGGTGTTGCACAAGTTCAGGGTCGCTGTCGCTGGGATCCACGGTGACCACCATGGGCTCCATAATTTTCCCGACAAATTTATAAGCCAGACCTTGGAAATTGTACCCCGGATAGCGGTCTACCTTTTCACCCTTGCCTGCCGGCACCACACAATAAGTATTGATGCGGGGAGCATGGCCGGTTAATATCTCCGCCATGCTCACCCCAAAAAGGTTGGCTATGTGGTATAAAGTGCTGATGGGAACGTCACTGCCCGTTGCCTCATAACTCTTATATATGGGAAGTTCTATCCCGAGCTCCCGAGCCATTTGCTCCTGGCTGTAGCCCGAGATTTCACGCAGTTCGCGGATGCGCGCCGCCATTTCCAAAATTGCATCGCTCACGTCTTTTCCCCTCCTTTCGCATCCTGCTCACGAATTTCGACTCGCCGAATCTTTCCGCTGATGGTCTTGGGCAGTTCATCTACAAATTCGATGATGCGCGGGTATTTATATGGAGCTGTTCCCTTTTTCACATGTTCTTGCAGCTCCTTTGCCAGCTCGTCCGAGCCCGTATAACCCTTAGCTAAAATGATGGTTGCTTTCACGTTAAAGCCGCGATCGGGATCGGGCACGCCGGTAACAGCAGCCTCCAGCACGGCGGGGTGCTCAATGAGAGCGCTCTCCACCTCAAAAGGTCCGATGCGATAACCAGAGCTTTTGATGATGTCGTCATTGCGCCCGCTAAACCACACGTAACCATCCTCATCGCGCCAAGCCATATCGCCCGTGTGATATATGCCGTTGTAGAGCACCTTTTGAGTAAGTGCGTCATCTTTGTAATACCCCATAAAAAGACCAAGCGGACGATGCGCCGCATCCGGAACAGGCATGCAAATTTCACCCTCTTCCCCCACTTCACACTCCCTCCCCTCGGCATCCAATATCTTGCAGCAGGTAAGCGGCATCGGCAGCCCCATGGATCCCGGTTTCGGTTCACACCAAGGGTTGGTTGCAAAGAGGACGGTGCACTCGGTTTGCCCGTATCCTTCGCGCAGTTTGAGGCCAGTGGCTTGGAGCCATTGATAATAAACCTCTGGATTCAGCGGCTCGCCCGCAATTGATGACTTTTTGAGTGACTTTAAACTGTATTTGCCAAAATCCTCTTTTATTAGGAGGCGATAGATTGTAGGCGGTGCGCAAAAAGAAGTGATGCTGTATTTGTCAATGAGTTCCAAAAAATCACTGGGCGTAAAGCGCTTGTCGTAATCATATACAAAGACAGCTGCTTCACAAATCCACTGACCATAAAGTCTGCCCCAAGACGTCTTCGCCCATCCGGTGTCAGCCTCGGTAAGATGCAAATCGTTTTCATCCAGATTATGCCAAAACTTAGCCGTCGTAATATGGCACAGCGGATAGTAGTAATCATGCGCCACAATTTTAGGCATGGCTGTCGTACCGGAGGTAAAATAAGCAATCATAACCTCGTTACTTTTTGGTGCATTATCCCCAATGGGGCGAATAAATACCTCGCTGCTCTCCGCTGTATGCTTATTAAAGCTTATATATCCGGCGCTCTCGCCCGAAAGCACAGCCTTGGTCTTCAAAATGCCGGCGGTGGCCTCCTCGGCGGCATCAATTTTGCGGCATAGATCAGGCTCATTTACAGTAAGTACCATCTTGATGTCAGCTGCCTTAATGCGGTAGACCAAGTCTTTTACGGTTAGCATATGGGTGGCCGGAATCAATATCGCCCCAATTTTATGCATAGCAATAGCGAAGTACCAATACTCGTAGCGGCGCTTGAGCATGGCCAGAACGGTGTCGCCCTTGCCAATTCCCAGCGAGCGCAGGGCATTGGCCATCTTGTCGCTCATGCGCTTTACTTCAGCAAAGCTAATTATCTTTTCTTCGCCGCGGTCATTGCACCACACAATGGCTGTTTTGTCGGGCTTTTCCCGCGCGAGCACGTCTACCACGTCATAACCAAAGTTGAAGCCTTCCGGCATTTCTACCCGGAAGTTCTGGAAAAAATCCTCATAGGAGGTGTAATCTGTTCTGCAATACTTGTGAATGATGCCCATGGCTTACTCCCTCCCGGTGATGACGACCAGCAAGTGCACGGGTTTTCCCCCTACGGCTTCCATGCCATGCGGGAAAGTAGAGTCAAAATAAATAGAATCTCCCTCGTGCAATATCGTCTCATATTTGGCAATTTTCAGCCGCATGACACCCTCCAGCACATAGTGGAACTCCTGCCCCGCATGGGTAGCCATAGAGGCGGGGGTGCCCTCCGGCTTCGGCTCAACCGTAATGTGGAAAGGATCAATCAGGCGACCGGCAAAGTTGTAGGCCAGCGATCGGTAATCGTATCCCTGCCGTCGGTTGACACCGACACCCTTGCCCTTGCGCACCACCGAATACACCGAGAGTTTGGCGCCTTCTCCGGTGAGCAGCTCGGTCATGCTTATTTCAAATCGGTGAGAAACATCGTGCAAAAAACTTACAGGAATATCAGCGGTGCCACTCTCATATTTGGCCAGCTGCTCCGGTGTCGCACCAACCCGTTTCGCAAACTCCTCGCCGCTTAGCTCATTTAGCAGCCGTACGCCTTTGACACGCTCGCCAATCTCACGGTTTAACTCGGACATCTCTTATCCTCCTTGTATAAAACCACAACCTACACTGCCGCTGCATACCCAAAACCCATAGCGAGGGCTTTCAGGTTCGCTGCGAGGAGGTCTTTTTTGCGTTCCGGGATAATGCCCTGCATCACACCACCAGCTGCCGATTCATCGCATAGCCTTGTTTCGCGCAGCAGTTTTCCTAAGAGTACCACGCTGGCCAAAGAAAGCATCTGGTGGTCAGTGGCGATTTGGGTGGCAGGGACACCGAAGGCGCTTATGTCACCACGCCCCGGTGCACGATGGATCAAAGAACTGTCATAGAATAGCACGCCGCCTTTCTCCATGGCAGGCTCAAACTTATCGAGTGACGGCAAATTCATGCAGAATAAAATATCCGGCGTAGATACGATTGGGGAACCGATGCGCTCGTCGGAAAGAATGACGCTGCAATTAGCCGTACCTCCGCGCATCTCCGGTCCATAGCTCGGCAGCCAAGTAATCTCACGTTCCTGCGCCAAGCCTAAAGAGGCGAGGAACTTCCCAACAAATAAAATGCCCTGCCCTCCGAAGCCGGCCAGCAAGATTCGGCTTGTCGCTCTGCTCATCGCGCCGCCTCCACGCTAGTTTTATCTTTATATACGCCCAGCGGATAGACCGGGAGCATGTGTTCACGCAGCCAATCAAGCGACTCCACTGGTTCGAGGCCCCAGTTGGTTGGGCAAGCAGAGATTACCTCAATCATGGAAAAGCCTCCGCCCCCAGCCTGAATCTTGAAAGCCTTTAAAATTGCCTTTTTTGCATTTCGCACGTTTTTTACAGAATCTGCAGACACGCGTTCCACATAAGTTGCCCCCTCCACTGTGCCCAACATTTCACTGATACGCAGCGGGTAGCCAGTTGCGGCCACGTCACGGCCGTATGGTGTTGTCTGCGTAATCTGACCCTGCAGAGTGGTGGGAGCCATCTGCCCACCCGTCATGCCATAGATAGCGTTATTGATAAAAATAATGGTTATATTCTCACCTCGCGTTGCCGCATGGATGGTTTCCGCCATACCTATGGCCGCAAGATCACCGTCGCCTTGGTAGGTGAACACGATGTTCTCCGGCCGTGCCCGCTTGATACCCGTGGCTACGGCAGGCGCCCGCCCGTGAGCTGCCTGCACCATGTCGCAATTGAAGTAGTTATAGGCAAACACGGCACAGCCCACCGGAGCCACGCCGACAGCTTTTCCCAACAAACCGAGTTCTTCCAGTGCTTCCGCCACTAAACGATGAACAATCCCGTGAGTGCAACCCGGGCAATAATGCATCGTCGCTGGGGTTAGGGCTTTGGTCCTATCAAATACAACTGCCATATTTTCCCACTCTCCTTATGCTACCGAGCAGTTTGAGGCGGCCTCGCGAATTTTTTGCAATACTTCTTCGGGTGTAACTACCACACCGCCGGTGCGCCGGCACAGGAATACCGGTTTCTGGCAGCGGATGGCAAGTTCCACATCTTCTGCCATCTGCCCCATGCTTAACTCAGCCACCACAAAAGCTTTGGCATTCTGGGCAAGGTCATAGAGCGGCTTCTTTGGGAAAGGCCAGAGCGTAATTGGCCTTAGCAGCCCAGCCTTTATGCCTTCTCTGCGGGCACTGTCAATAGCGTTTTTCGCAATGCGCGAGGTTGCTCCATATGCGACCACTACAATTTCGGCATCATTTACAAGATATTCTTCATACCGCGTTTCATTTTCCTCGATAACTTTATAGCGCTCAAACCGCTTAAACACTGTGTCTTCGAGCTCTTCTGGCGCGATGTAAAGCGAGTTCACGATATTCGGAGGGCGCATTTCCCCGGTTCCGGTGAGCGCCCATGGTTTATCAACGGGCGGGCTCGGTATCTTGGCAGCGGTATTAACCGGCTCCATCACCTGGCCTAAGGTGCCATCGGACAGTATCATCACCGTAATACGATACTTATCCGCCAAATCAAACGCATTAAATGCGCAGTCCATCATCTCCTGTACACTGTTTGGGGCTAATACCAGCATGCGGAAATCGCCATGCCCGGCGCTCTTCGTGGCATGATAATAGTCAGCCTGAGACGGTTGGATCCCGCCCAAACCGGGACCTCCGCGCTGGATATTCACCACCACAGCCGGCAGGTCACAGCCTGCCAAATAGCTCAGCCCTTCGCTTTTTAAGGCAAAGCCGGGGCTGGAGGAGGAGGTCATGGCACGCCTGCCTGCCGCTGAGGCGCCGATAACCATGTTAATAGCTGCTACTTCGCTTTCCGCTTGAAGGAAAGTGCCCCCTAGTTTCGGCATTTTCTTCGCCATATAGGCTGCAATCTCTGTCTGCGGCGTGATGGGATAGCCAAAGTAATGTCGGCAGCCCGCAAGCAAGGCCCCTTCAGCAATGGCCTCGTTCCCTTTCATTAAAACCTTTGCGCTCATATCTCTCTTACCTCTCCACCTTAATAACAACATCGGGGCACATAAGCGCACAGAAAGCGCACCCTGTACAGGCATTCATGTCTGTGACAGTCGCCGGCCGGAAACCCTTTGCGTTGATATTATGCTCACCCAGTTGCACAATTGACTTAGGGCAAGCCTGTACGCACAGTCCGCATCCCTTACATTCGTCCGTTTTAAATGTTACTATCGCCATAATCCCTCCTTGGCAGGCCGTCTGCGATTCCAGTCTTGTTTGTCGGGCAAATCCAAGAGAAATAGTGCTCCCAATGCTGCCCTAGCCATTTCTTCCGCTTCCTTATCGTGCACCAAACGTCGATTCAGTGCTGTCATTTTTAAAGGCAGCTCCAGTTTTTCTGATGCCTCAGCTGCAAATTCTGCTGTTTTAATCACATCCTGGAGCATCGTTTCCATTCCGAGATTTGAATTGTTTACAATCCCAGTGAAATTAACCTTGCAAGCCGCCTCAATCTCGTTTTTAATCTCCCGCAGATCATCAATGTTACGCGTGAGCGGTCGGTATTGGTTTATCACTAAAAGCATCTCATATTCACCGCCGTGCTGTAACAGACCCGCATACCGTCCGAGAGCCAGGGCACCGCGATCATCTCCGCCCAAATCAATAATGCCTGTAACCTCTTCATCATCGAATATAGTACGCGTTTCTGCTGGCAAAGCAGGAGCGTCCACATTGGTATTCGCATATTGTGAGGCAACCAGACGTATATCAGCCCTTGCCATTGCTTCTGCGGCATCGGTAGTACGAAAATATGGATTTACGATATCCAGATCACAAAGAGTTACACGATTTCTTTGCCGCCTAGCCCACATAGCATAAGCTATGGCTACGCTCGTTTTGCCACTACCAAAATGTCCCGCAAACACTGTAACCCTGGCCAAGTGCATCCCATGGCCTCCCGCACTACTTCTGCTACCACAGTTTGCTGTGCTTAAACTTGGAATTATAGCAGAACTTATTGGCATATTCTATTGCGTTGTCCGTCCGTCTCTTTAGAAACAGGACTCAACCTTCCAGTCACGCGTCAATCCGCTTGGAAGCAATCTCGTATACTTCATCCCCTGCGCGCGCTGCTACCACAATAATTTTCATCGCTTCATCGGTGTGGCTCAATTTATAAACAATGCGGATTCCCAGCCTCAACAGCTTAATTTTAAGAAGCCCCGTAAGGTTATTCGTTTGTCTGTTCCCCAATGGCCTCCCATAGCCGCCTTCGCTTTGCGGTAGTGGGTTTTGGGAAACCTTATAAATCGCTTTATCAACTTGATGTCGCTGAGAGCGGTCAAGGCTGTTACGATCTTTTTCAGCTTCTGCTGTAAACTCAACCTTCCAGGGTGTCATTCGATTTCCACATCATCCATAGCCTGAATATCCGCGAGTGTCAGCCCATCCCTTGCAAGTACATCCTCAAATGAACGATTTTTTGTTGTATCGCTTTTTAAACGTTCTGTGGCCAAATTCAACAAATAGTAGTCGTCAATGATATCTGTCATCTCCTTATATCTTTCCGGCGCTATAAGTACACATGTCGGAGCGTTATTCTTCACCACGACTTTACACCCAGACAGCCGAACCTCATCAAATATTTTGCCAGCTTCCCCTTTATTAAACCGCGAAATAGGAATTAGGGAGCCCAATAAATTCCCGCGCAATATATTGCTCATCATCCTGAAGTGCCTCTCAATAATGAATTTTTTAATATATTCCCCTATTGTACGTTATAAAGATATATTTATCAATATATTTATCAATTATGTTGGCATGCACCACGTATACAACTTTGTCATTATCTACGTGTAAGCATCAACAAACCACCTGTTTCAGGCGAACGTGATTGATTACTGATGGTACTTGGGCGATCTTTTTATTGGAGAGTTCTGCTTGGTCTAACCCAAGGCTCGCGATACTACGCTCTTATAACAGCACCTAGCATGGCACCAAGCTCTTTGACAATGGCGCCAAGCACGCCATCCACT
>CAYOAR010000090.1:0-5731 GCA_964402105.1 uncultured Dehalococcoidales bacterium | reverse complement strand
AAGATGATCGCCTGCTGGATAAAAGGTGGTATAGAGCTATCGACAAAAAGCTTAGAGAAATCAATGTTGACATCTGTGATTGTGACGACTCTTCAACAAGTTTGGCGAGCAAACTGCTTGGTGATGTTGTTTCTGATGCGTTACGGACTCTTGAGGATGTCATCGATTTCGAAAAAGGCGATGACGACAAATTTAGCGTTGGAGGCGAAGACTGATGCGGTTATCATTTTTTACAGAAGAGGCCTACGACTATTTATTCAATGGTGTAAAAGACAACATGTCAAAATACCTGCAACCAGACGATGATTGGTGGGACAGTATTTGTGAAAACCAATCTTACTTCATTCAATCTACAGCCTTGGAAGTATCGACCTTCAGACCATATTGTGACACCGCAAACAAGACTGACGAACAAAAGTCTCAAGAAGATCTTGTTAACACAAGGCTATTGTATGATGCTTTTAAAACAATGACCCCTTTCCAGGCTTCCAATAAATATATGTGGACTTACCAATGTCACGCAGTACCAGAAAACAGGCAATATATCCTCAACAGATGGACAGACTTGCGAGAAAACACGATAAAAACTAGATTTTTTGTGACTAACGAACGAGAGAGCCTGTTCGACAATGCCATTGCTCGCCTTTGGTGGTTTGGATATCTTACTTACGATCATGCGAAAAACAGCGACGACCCTTATGTGTTCACAAAAGTACTCCTAACTAACCAAACAATTTGTACAGACTTTCTTAATACCTACAATTGTAGAAGTGTGAATCGTTCCAGAGGTGTTTTGAGTGCGATAAAGGAATTCAAATATTTTCTGGGAGTAAACGAAGGGATTACTGAATATTTCAGAGCGTGTAATAAATATTTAAATCGGTATGCGGCCATTACAAACCTGGATTGCTTAGAGCCAGACGAAATAAAACAAATTGCTCTAGCGTATATGGTACGCCTCAGGGAGGATAAAAAATCAACAACATAAAGGATGTTGTTATGGTAAGAAAAATCAGGAAAGATTGTACCGTTGGATCGCTCGAAAAAAGCTGGGAGTTAAACCTGGCACAATACGTAACCCAGACGGACGTGATACACGTTCTGACAAGAAGTTGGGCACCCTTCGCAAGCAAGCTGAAGCGGAAAAGTAGCGAACTTTTCCCGATTGAGCCATAAGTGTACGATATACTCGTGACTGTTTTATTTTCCATGGCGTAAAAGTGGCTTGGATGTTACGGAGCCTAATTACTTAAAGATCACCTGTGTAGCACCAACCCCACCATGATACCGATCTGCTTCGCCATAATGAAACACCAGCGGATGGTGCGCTAAATAACGACGCACCTCAGTCCGGAGGATCCCAGCACCCTTGCCATGAACAATATACGCTTGGGGCGAGCCCGCTCCATAGGAGGCTTGCAGGAAAGCAGATAGTTGAGCCAAGGCCTCAGCCGCCGTGAGCGCGTGTAAATCTAACTTGGGAACAGAACCGGAGAATTTCTTCACGTATCATCCCGGTAGAGGCTATGTTCTCGAATATATTGCGCCACCGCCTCGGGTACAAGGTGATCTATCGACAGCCCCAACCCTACCCGTTCACGTATAATTGTAGCTGAGATATCAATCTCAGGCTTATCCAGTAACACCACCCGCTCTGAAAGCCCCGACAAGCACTTCTCCAGCGCATCAGCGCTGGGAACCCGACTGCCGACCCGCGGCACGGCAACAAGTTTCGCAATCTTGATAATCTCATCTGGCTCACGCCAGCGCGCGATATCCAAAAGGTTGTCCCAGCCTAAAATGAAATAGAGTCCGTCCTGCGGTTGTAGAGAGGCTTTTAGCTCGCGCAGGGTATCAACCGTGTAACTCGGTCCGGGGCGCTCAATTTCGATTGTAGATATTCGCAGACCCATCTCAGCGGCAGCAAAGCGCACCATTGCCAGACGGTCCTCAGCGGGCGCGATACTCTGCTCGCTCTTAAGCCAAGGGTTCCCTGCCGGCACCAATATTACCTCAGCTGGGCTGAGCCGCGCACGCACCACCTCTGCCACCACCATATGTCCTCGGTGGATGGGATCAAAGGTACCGCCTAGGACGCAAATGTTCATAAAAGCTTTAGCTGTCTTACCACATCCACTCGAAAGCACCCACGCGCACCTTATCACCTGGCCGGACCCCGGACCTCTCCAACTTGGCACGCAGACGTCCCCTAGTTAAGATAGCACCCAACTGCCGGCGCACTTCGGGGTTGGTGGTGTCGCTTCCAGCAACCAGCCTCTCCAAATCCTGTCCTTTAATGAGTAAGGCATCCCCTACCCGGCTTACCTCGACGTCACGAGGACCCGCTTGGGGGCGAATAATAATCAGTTCAGCATTGTTAGACGCAACAGACGGCGCAGGAGCCTTCTCAATGGCCTTGGCAACCACAGCCATGAGCTCCTTCACGCCCTCACCCGTCTCCGCCGATACAAAGCTCACCGCAACTCCCGCTGCGCGGAAAAGCTCTTTTATCTCGCCCCTTCGCTCCCTCACTTCAGGCCGGTCTATTTTGTTCACCGCCACGATCTGGGGTTTTTTGGCCAGTTCGGCATCAAACATAAAAAGCTCATTATTTACGGCAATCATGTCATCGACCGGGGAGGCCGATGACCCGTCTACAAGGTGCACCACTACCCGCGTTCTAAGAACGTGCCGTAAAAACTCATGTCCCAGCCCCTTGCCCTGGTGTGCCCCGGCAATAAGACCCGGGATCTCAGCCAGGATAAAGCGCCCCTTTTCGGTCTCCACCATCCCAAGCATGGGCTCAAGGGTGGTAAAAGGGTAATCGGCAATCTTGGGACGTGCTGCTGAGGCTGCCGTAAGAAGAGACGACTTGCCGACGTTGGGATAACCGATAATACCGGCATCAGCTATAATGCGGAGCTCAAGGGTAAGCTCCCTTTCCACACCCTCTTCACCTTTTTGGGCAAGTCTTGGTGCTTGGTTAACCGATGATGCGAACTTGGCATTACCCCTCCCTCCCTGACCGCCCCTTGCCACCATCACACTCGCCTCCGGCTTATCCAAATCAGTTATCGAAAGGTTATCGAATGCGAAATCGCGATAAGTTACCACTGTACCGACAGGCACCTTGAGAACAAGGTCAGCCCCGCTTTTCCCAGTTTTATTATTACCCCCGCCTCTTGTGCCGTTCTCGGCCGCAAAGCGCTTTCTATAACGAAAGTTCGAAAGGTGCGAGAGGTTCTGGTCAACCTGAACAATCACATCGCCGCCCTTGCCCCCATCTCCGCCGTCAGGTCCGCCGTGAGGCACAAACTTCTCACGATGAAAGGTGACCACACCATCTCCGCCGTCACCCGAGCGAACTACAATTCTTACTTTATCCAACATAGGTCATCAATAGTTATTACATCTAATAAGATGTGTATTGGTTTTAGTTTGGTAATGGTTGTAATGATAGCACAAGTCATTCGATAGAGTGCGCGCTGAGGCGCAGTGAGTTGTTGAATGGATAATAAAAACAGCGTTTTTAGGCGCGGCGGTCTGAGCAGTTATCGAAAGAATACTGAAGTTATGCAAAAACAATGGAATGCCGGACAGGTTGGCAGGCTTTTACTTGCCGGTAAGCTTCTGCTGGATGTTCTCAACCTGCCTGCGGAAGACGGGTGAGGCTTCCATGTCGCGGGATATCTTCTCGCAGGCGTGACTTACGGTGGATGCTCCGCGCCCCCCAAGTGACTCCCCGATGTCGGCAAGTGACTGCCCGCCGTGCTGTTTTAAGAGATACATGGCAACTTGGCGTGCCTGTGATACTTCTTTGTCGCGCCGCCGTCCCAAGATGTCGTCAACGGTGGTTGCGAAACTCTCGGCAACCAGCCTAAGGGCGAGGTCAGGAGCAGGCAGAGCGAGCGGCGTCGTGCGCGGGGCAATATCCTTGATGGCCTTACGGGCAAGATCAGTGGTTATCTCGGCTTGCAGCAGTCTGGCATAAGCTAGGATCCGGTTAAGGCTGCCCTCAAGCTCCCGGATATTGCGCCGGGCCTCAGTTGCCAACATCTCCAATACGTCGGGGGCAAGCTCGGTGCTGGCGTCCTCGGCGCGGGCGAGGAGGATTGCCCGGCGGGTTTCGTAGTCGGGTGGCTGAATGTCGGCCATGAGCCCCCACTCAAAGCGGCTCCTGAGCCGCTCCTCTAGGAGAGGCATCTCCTTTGGCGCACGGTCGGAGGTAATCACAATCTGCCGGCCGGCGTTGTGGAGATCGTTAAAGGTATTGAAGAAGCACTCCTGGGTCTGTTCTTTTCCGGCGATGACGTGGATGTCATCTACCATGAGGAGATCGGCGGCGCGGTAGCGGGCGCGGAACTCATCGGCGCGCCGCTCACGGATGGCCTCCACGAACTCGCGGGTGAACTGCTCACCCGAAACGTATACCGGTTTTTGGCCTTGCCGCACCGCTTCCTGCCCGATGGCATGCAAGAGGTGGGTTTTCCCGAGGCCTGGACCGGCGCAGAGAAAGAGAGGGTTGTAAGTTGCGCCGGCCGTGGGTTTGGCTACCCCGATGGCCGCGGCGTGGGCTAAGCGGTTGCCGGTTCCGACCACGAAGTTGTCGAAGGTGTAGCGGGGATTAAAGCCGTAGAGGGCGGCGGTGTCGTTTTCCGGGCGTGGGGCGTCTCCCTCCGTTGCCCAAACCACCTTAAAGCGCACGCTTACGGCGCGGTGAGTAAGCCCGATGAGGGTTTTCTCGATGAGGGAGCGCTGGGTTTTTTCCAGATACTCGGCAACGAAAGCATTGGGGGTGCCGACCAAAAAAGTCTCCCCGTCGTAGGCAAGGGCCGTGGTGTCTTTGAACCAGGTCTGGAAGTTGGGGCGGCTTACCTGGAGCTCAAACTCACCAAGGGCAGCCTGCCAAATTGTCGCGCCGGAACTCATCAGTATATATCTCCAATTTTTTGGCAAAAATACACCCGTCAGAAGGCTTATGGTTTTAGCTCTGGCTGCCGGGGTTGGCGCCGCACTGGCGGGGCCGAGAACACTTGTAATCCTACCAGGGCACTCTCGGTCAAGCAAGGTTGGAAATGCCGCCTTGGGGCCCTAAGTGATGCTAAGTTCCTTTGGAATGTCTTAAAAGCTCGCTTTTTCGAGCTTTTAAGCCCCTATACAGCTTTTCAGCCATAAAAAAAGAGGCGGCGACCGTAAAATTTAATTTACCGCCCCTATTTACGGTTATGTCGGTCAACATAAACGCGCTCTGTGCGTAGCTGCAAGGACTTTTAAGATTCCCGCCGCCAACCCGGCAAACGTTGTTATGTATTTCATCCCCATGCTATGATGGAATCGTGCGCCTAGTGTATATGGGAAGCCCCGAGTTTGCCGTCATGCCCCTCAGATATCTTGTTGAAGAGGGGTTTGATGTGGCGGCTGTCTATACCAAAACAGACAAGCCGGCGGGACGAGGGCAGGTGCTCGGTATCTCTCCCGTCAAGCGGGAAGCACTCAGGCTTGGCCTCACCGTCATCCAGCCTGCAAGCCTGAAAGATGCCGAGGTTCAAGAGGAGCTCGGGTCTTTTTGCCCCGAGGTCATCGTTGTATGTGCCTACGGGCAGATTCTCCCTAAGGCGGTGCTGGCACTGCCCAAGCACGGCTGCCTGAATATTCACCCCTCACTCCCCCCCCGCCACAGAGGTGCCTCACCCATTGTGGCGACAATCCTCGCTGGGGATGAGTGGGGCGG
>CAYOAR010000089.1:0-8463 GCA_964402105.1 uncultured Dehalococcoidales bacterium | reverse complement strand
GCTCCTGACGCCCCGATAGCCACGACATGTTGAGTGCCTGTTACAGACGCGAGGGCAACAAAGAACAAGCTGCCCGTAATCCCGCCCACAAGATAAACAAGCCAGAAACGGCGCGTACCCAAGAGCTGTATTACAGCGGTACCGAAGAAGTAAAGGGTAAACATATTTGCGAAGAAATGGTATAAGCCTACGTGGGTAAAGGTACTGGTAACAAGCTGCCAAGGCTGACTCCAGACCTCAGCCGGGGTAAGCCCGATGTAGCCAACGAGTTCAGGGCGAACGTTGACTGCTAGAAAAATGAACAGGTTGGCACCGATGATAATTAAAATCGATTCCAAGGTTTCTCCCTGTTGTAGTATCTAAAACCGAAACAACGCTTAAAGCAATTTATAAAATCATAGCAGGCCGAAGATGGCTTGAGCAAATAGGACGGTTCCGATAAAATTGCGCCCCTTTGGTGTCCTTGCTAGAATTACATTTGGGGAACTTTTTCTATATGCAGTCGAGGCAAAAAGATGATTGATAAATATTCACCCACCGAAATTGAGTCTAGGTGGCAAGCGCGCTGGGCAGAAGACCGCTTGTATGAAACACGCGATGACGACCCTCGCCCAAAATGGTATGCCCTCACTATGTTTCCATACACTTCGGGCGACCTCCACATAGGTCACTGGTATGCCATGGCACCATCAGACGTCTTTGCGCGCTTTAAGCGCATGCAGGGTTTTAATGTGTTGCATCCGATGGGTTTTGATGCTTTCGGTCTGCCCGCCGAAAACGCAGCCATTAAACACGGTGTCCACCCATACGCTTGGACCATGAAGAATGTGGACAATATGCGCCGCCAGCTTAAAAGTATCGGTGCCATTTATGACTGGAACCGCGAGGTGGTAACCTGCCTTCCAGAGTATTACAAATGGACACAGTGGTTCTTCCTTAAACTCTGGGAAGCGGGGCTAGCCTATCGTGCCAAAGCCCCGGTCAACTGGTGCCCCAAATGCAAGGCGGTGCTCGCCAACGAGCAGGTAGCAGATGGGTTGTGCTGGCGCTGCGATACCCAGGTTACACGGCGTGACCTAGAACAGTGGTTCTTTCGTATCACGCGTTATGCCGACGAACTTATGCGGCATGATCATCTGGATTGGCCCGAGCGCATCAAGACCATGCAGACGAATTGGGTCGGTCGAAGCGAAGGCGCAGAGATTTCATTCATTTTCGAAAGCAATAATAACAATACAACAGGCTGTTCCAGGGAGATAAAGGTCTTTACCACCCGCCCTGACACCGCTTATGGCGTGACCTTCATGGTTCTCGCCCCTGAGCATCCACTCGTTGCGAGCATCACCACCCCGGATTGCCGTGCTGCCGTGGACGCATACGTACTTCAGGCACGTACTAGAACAGAGATTGAGAGACTGTCTGTCGAGAAAGAAAAAGACGGCGTTTTCACTGGTGCCTATGTCACGAACCGCTTGAACAACGAACGAGTGCCTGTATTTATCGCTGACTATGTGTTACTGTCGTATGGTACAGGGGCGGTCATGGGCGTGCCTGCCCATGACGAACGTGATTTTGCTTTTGCCAAGCGTTATAACCTACCCATAAAAGTAGTGGTTGCCCCGCCAGGTTGGCAGGAAGAAGAGCTTATTGAGGCCTATACCGGCCCAGGTCTGATGGTAAACTCTAGCCATTTCAATGGTGCATCCAATACCGCCGGGTTCCAAACCATCACAGAACACCTAGAGGCTCACGGTTGGGGACATTCTGCTATAAGCTATAAACTACGAGACTGGCTCATCTCGCGCCAGCGCTATTGGGGCGCACCCATCCCCATGGTTTATTGCAGACAGTGTGGTCTTCGCCCCGTACCTGAAAGCGACCTGCCCGTGCTCTTGCCCGAGGACGCCGAGTTCCGCCCCGGCGGGGCCTCACCCCTCGCCTACCATGAAGCCTTCCTCAATGCCACCTGCCCCAACTGCGGCGGTAAAGCTCGGCGCGAAACGGACACCATGGACACTTTCATGTGCTCATCGTGGTACTTCCTGCGCTACTGCTCGCCGCACTACACACGAGCAGCTTATGACCAAGGGCAAGTACAAAAGTGGATGCCAGTGGATATCTACACTGGCGGGGGCGAACACGCCGTTATGCACCTTTTCTACTCCAGATTCTTCGTCAAAGCGCTACGCGATATGGGGCTGCTTCCATTTGACGAGCCCTTCCTTAGGCTCTTCAATCAGGGCATCATCACCTGCCAGCACCAAAAGATGTCAAAATCCAAGGGCAATGTGGTCAATCCCGATGATTATGTTAAAACCCTCGGTGCGGACACGGTACGCGCTTATATCATGTTTATTGGGCCATGGGAGCAAGGCGGAGATTGGGACGACTCTGGCATCGCGGGGCTATCGCGCTTCCTAAACCGTGTTTGGACACTTGCACTTGAGCAATACGAGACAAAAAATCTAGACGAGGCAGCAGAGCGCTCGCTTATACACACCATCCACCAGACAATTAAACGTGTTTCGGATGACATGGAAAAACTGCGTTTCAATACCATGCTCGCTACACTCATGGAATACGGCAACTATCTCGGCAAGGTGAGGGAAGCGGGCAACGTTAGCAAACGTAGTTGGGACGAGGCTGTGCAAGCACTCCTGCTGATGCTCGCACCCACCGCACCACATCTCACTGAAGAACTCTGGGCACGCCGAGGCTTGCCATACAGTATTCATAACCAAAACTGGCCAAAGTGGGACGAGGCGCTTGCCCAAGCAGAGAAGATTCCTTTACTCATTCAAGTAAACGGGAAGCTACGCGACAAGCTCTTGGTCGCACCAGACATCACCGAAGATGAGGCACGCCGCCTGGCCATGGCCAGCGCCAAAATCCAAGCGTACACAGCTAATAAAGAAATCGTCCAATGTATCTACGTCCCGGGCAGGCTGATAAATATGGTGATAAAGCCATGAAAGTCTCCTTTGTAGGCGGTGGCAACATGGGCGAGGCAATAATCGCTGCCCTTATCACTCACAGGCTTGCCCAGCCGGAGGATATCTCCGTTGCCGATGCCAAGCCCGAGCGGCAAGAATACCTTGCGCAGAGGTATGGTATTTTCGCCACAGGATACAACCTAGAGGCAATCGCACGAAGCAAGGTTGTCATCCTTGCCATAAAACCCCAGCAAACAGACGATGTTACTTGCGAACTCAAAGGACATCTTCAAAACGACCAGCTCGTCCTTTCCATTATCGCCGGAAGGAAGTTGTCCGCACTGCGCCAAGGACTTAGGCATGAGGCTATTGTTCGCGCTATGCCCAACACCCCGGCGCAAATAGGCCAAGGCATGACGGTCTGGACGGCAACAGACAGCACTCCTGCAGCCCATCGAGCGGACGCCGAAGCCATCTTAGGCACCATGGGATGCGCCGTTTATACATCTGATGAGGCTACACTGGATGCGGTCACGGCTATCTCAGGCTCCGGCCCAGCTTATGTATTCCTATTCTTGGAATCCCTTATCCAAGCAGGGCGAGACATAGGGCTATCTCCAGAACTTGCTCGCCTCCTCGCATTCAAAACAATGCTGGGGTCAACAGAATACGCCCAACAATCAGACAAAACCCTAACAGAGTTGATACGCAATGTCACCTCCCCCGGGGGCACCACCGCCGCAGCACTCAAGATTTTCGAGGGCGGTGATTTTTCAGGTCTAATTAAACAAGCGGCAATGGCCGCTTTTCAAAGGGCACAGGAATTAGGTGGCTAAAGATATTTTGCAAGGAAAACCATGAACTGGCTTGATGTCTTAATTATTATATCTCTTATCGCTTCATTTGTTGGCGGATTAGCCACGGGGTTAATCCGTAGTTTCCTTGCGCTTATCGGGGTTATTGCGGGCATCTTCGTCGCCGGGCATCTGTATAGCAATCTTGCCACACACCTCAACTTCATTCATCACGAGGGAGCAGCCAGCATCATCGCTTTTGCCCTTATATTTCTCTGCATCATGCTTATTGCAACCATCATCGCCCAATTTCTGCGCAAAGTAGTTACACGCATCTGGTTAGGCTGGCTGGATCGCCTATTAGGAGGCTTCGCGGGACTGTTCGCTGGTGCCATGTTATGGGGGCTCCTTCTCGCCCTGTGGGCTAAGTTTTTCGGCGAGGCGACCTTGGACAATTCCTTCGTTGCGCCTTTCTTAGTCGCTAAAATTCCTCTAGTGCTGGCCTTGCTGCCAGCACAGTTTGACAGCATAAGAGAATTCTTTCGTTAGTACAAAATGCGCTCTGGAAATACCTCCAGAAAAGTGGAGTCCCCTCAAGGGGGACTCATCAGGCATTCCAACTCTCTCAATTTAGGTTGTTTTGGGTATTTCACCTGGGTGGAGTACTCGCCAGCGCGCAAGCAATTCCTCCCTTGGCTCACGGCAATTCTCATCCAAAACAATGGCATCAACAGGGCATATCTGTATACACTGTGGGGCTGAGTGTGAACCAACGCATTCAGTGCAGCGCTCAGAACTGACAACGTACGAAGTGGGGCCTTCGCTAATAGCTTTATTAGCACACTCTGACTCACAAGCGCCGCAAGAAATGCAATCCTCAGAAATCTTAACAGCCATTTGCGTACTCCTTATCCCAAAGTTAAACTATTATAGCCTGTTTCCGCGCAAAACCGAAGATTCCTTGTCTTAATCTCCTCAACCCAAAAGCGTCCTATTTCCCGAGCAGGATCCATACTCCACCCTCTTCCACAATGCGCGCTTTAGCATCCAGACCAACCGAAACCAATAACTTTCTAAGTTCGCTTATACTCACACGCCGTCGCCCCAAACGATCGTTCAGAACACGCGACTCTTCAGCAATCTCGGCGATTACCTCAGGCGGCACATCTTTGCCATAGCCACCTCCAACAAAGGCTAGGGCGCCGGGCTTCAGGACGCGGTGGATCTCGGCGAGGATTTCAGGCCGCTCCATAATAAAGAAAAAGGCACCGCGCAGGATAATGAAATCGATTGATGCGTCCAGAAAAGCGAGTCGGTCGAGCTTTGTCTCCACTAGCCGCACACGCTCTGAAAGAGCACGATGGAAAAGCTCGTTACGTAAGTACTGGATATAATCCTGATTATCGCAAGCAATGGTCAAATTGAGATCAGGATACGCTTGGGACAGTTCGAAAGTAATGCCTCCGGCAAATGAGCCCAACTCAAGCACAACTCCCTCGCGACGTCCATAATAGTACATGGCTTGAGCGGCAGTATAAATATAGACTTTTTGCCAAAGGCGGTTAACGCTAATCAGATCTTGTATGTCGATGGTTCTGTCTCCCGCTTTTTTCTTTGAGATAAGCCGCGAGGGGATATTGTTTGCCCCAGCTATTGTCTCGCACCCATTACTTTTTTCTTAACCGCTTTCGCTACCTCCGGCGGCACCCAGTCATCAACATCACCGCCAAGTCGCGCCACTTCTTTCAGCAAAGAAGCGCTTAGGAACTGATACTGGGGGCTGGCCATCAGGCAAAGCATCTCTAGATTGGGGGAGAGTTTATGCGTCATCATGGCAAGGTCAAACTCAAACTCAAAGTCGGCGGACACACGAAGCCCGCGCACGATTACCTGTGCTGAGGCCACGCGAGCGAACTCCACCGTAAGGCCGTGGTAAGGCTGCACCTCAACATTGGGTAAAGCAGAAACAGCCGCACGAGCGAGCGCCACGCGCTCATCAAGATCAAACATGAGTTTCTTTTCTGGAGTGGCATAAACACCGACAACAAGGCGGTCAAAGAGTCGTGCTGCGCGCTTAGTGACATCAAGGTGGCCGTTAGTGAATGGGTCGAAACTACCGGGATAGACAGCTATAGTCATAGTTTTTTCCTTGATCAGAATTAACCGAACCGCATATTTTTATAAAACAGATAATTGTCAAAGGCGAACTAGCACTCAAGCCCACTATCTTGCTCGCTTATATCTGCTTGCCGCATTTCACCATGCCTCGGGAGAGTAGGTTCGCCAAAATGCTTCCGGTAGACGGCAATCACGCTATCGCCATGCCGGAGCTCGCGCTGAAGCATGAGCGAGCCGTATTTACCCTCAAGTTTAAATCGCACCGAATGGGTGATGACCACAATGGTTTCAGTGCTTACAAGCTTCGAGCTTGCTAATGCAACGATAACGCCACCGATAGCGCGGTCGGCATATGGTGGGTCCATAAGCACAATACCGTAGCTACCGACATCACCCTGCACACCCCCAGCTAAGTTGCCAAGTGCCCGGGATACATCCAAGCAGTGTACTTTTGCTTGCTCAGCTAGGCGTGCGCGCACCAGATTTTCTCGAATTATAGCACAGGCACGGCGATCCCGGTCAACAAAATCCACGAAACCCGCACCCCGGGAGAGTGCCTCAATACCGAGCGACCCTGAACCAGAGAATAGATCAAGCACACGCGACCAATCGGCATCCGTCGCCGTCAGCATAGAGAAAATCGCCCCCCGCACAAGTTCGGTAGCTGGCCTAGTAGGTGCCCCCTTCGGGAACTTGATAGGTACACCCTTTGCCACGCCCGCGATTACGCGCATCATGACACTATTATAACCGATGCTGTCCGGCCGTTCTTTCCTCGTCTCTATATGAGCAAGCTGGGCCTAAATAATCAAATGTGGTATCCTAAACCAATTGGACCATAGGGAACGAGCAATGCCCAATCAATGGCATATAACATCGCCAGTAAACTGTAACCCGCTTTTTAATCTGGGAGAGCGTGCTTCCAAGGGAGAATATCAAAACCCTGGGGGCGCCCAATCCTATCAAGAGAGCTGGAGCACCGTAGCTAATAAAACATGTAAAGCGCCTTCAGTATCACCAGCCGTTCTACATCACACTCGTGAAAACAGGCAGCAGGCTGAAGTTGCTGACTGATTGCTGAGAATGGTCTTAGAAAATGCCCGATGCATATCTTTCTCCCCTGTGGATTTCACTGCGCACCGTACTTGTCGCGACAGTCATTACTTTTTTCTTGGGCATTGCCGCTGCAAGGTGGCTAGCGCGCTATCAAGGCCGCCTGAAAAGCATTTTGGACAGTCTTTTCATCCTGCCCATGGTGTTGCCACCTACCGTAGTGGGTTATGGCCTGCTGCTGCTTTTAGGCGCAAACGGGCCCATTGGCAAGATATTGCTCTACCTCGACACCTCGGTTGTTTTTTCGTGGCCAGCCACAGTCATCGCTGCCGTGGTAGTCTCTTTCCCGATAATGTACCTCACTGCACGGG
Source organism: uncultured Dehalococcoidales bacterium (assembly GCA_964402105.1). Taxonomy (GTDB): domain Bacteria; phylum Chloroflexota; class Dehalococcoidia; order Dehalococcoidales; family UBA1222; genus WRNP01. The sequence continues at coordinate 1,194 of CAYOAR010000089.1, read as the reverse complement.
GTGCATTCGAACAGGTGGAATCAAATATTGAGGATGCCGCCCGCACTTTGGGCGCATCAGAATGGCGCGTGTTTTGGACAGTGACCCTGCCTTTGGCATGGCCCGGCGTAGCATCAGCAACCATGCTTGCGCTGGCGCGCGCCTTGGGTGAATTCGGTGCCACTTTAATGCTGGCAGGCAATAGTCCTGGGCGCACCACGACTATCCCTGTGGCAATCTACTTCGCCATCAATGCGGGTGACTACAATAAAGCCCTTGTCCTCTCTGCTTTCGTAATAATCTTTTCCTTTTTATCACTGCTTGCTATTGCTTATTGGAGAGGCCGGGGACCAAAACGAGGTGTTGCGCCACCATAGAAGTCCAGACCAACACCAGCTCAGAATCTACGAAGCGCTGGTAGTCTTAAAATATTATTAATTAATACTTCCCTAAAGAAAGCCACTATGCTCAAAGCAGTAATAAAGCGCTCCTTATCAGACTTTAAATTGGATGTGGAGCTTTCCGCCAACAATGACCTCTTGGCTATGCTCGGGCCTTCCGGCTCGGGCAAGACCATGACCCTCCAATGCATCGCGGGGCTATGCCGGCCAGATGAGGGATATATTGAGCTCAACGGTCGAGTGCTTTTTGACTCGGCGAAGGGCATCAACATGCCGCCGGGAAAGCGCAAGGTTGGCTTCGTCTTCCAGAACTATGCTCTCTTCCCACATCTGAACATCGTAGATAATATTGCCTATGGCATTCGCAATCTTCCAGCAACCGAGATTGCACAAAAAATAAAAGAACTCCTCACACTCTTGCACTTGGATCAGCTTGGCAACAGATTCCCCCGCCAACTCTCCGCTGGGCAACAGCAACGTGTGGCCATTGCCCGAGCGCTTGCTCCAAGCCCAGAGATTCTCCTGCTTGACGAGCCCTTCTCCGCCCTAGACACCCAACTTCGGGAGAGGCTCGAACTCGAACTCCTCGCACTCTATAACACTTTCAATGGCAGCATGCTTCTTGTGACACACGACTTGATTGAGGGCTACCGTCTGGGAACCAGCGTCGCGGTCTTTCAATCGGGTAGTATCGTTCAGCACGATTCAAAGGAGGCGGTCTTCAGTGAGCCGGTAAATCGCACCGTGGCACGTCTTACCGGTGTGCGTAACCAGATGGATGGCAGGGTTGTAGACACAACAAACGGGATGGCGG
>CAYOAR010000088.1:0-3650 GCA_964402105.1 uncultured Dehalococcoidales bacterium | reverse complement strand
AAACGCGTGCCCGCCACAAGCTTGTAGGGCATGCCATAACGGACAAAAGCTTCCTCCACAGCCCGCGACTGGGCATTGGTGCGGTACATGATGGCAATGTCGCCCGGTTTAAAAGCGCCGCTATCTGTGAGTCGATCTATTTCATTGACCACGTACTGGGCTTCGTCTTGCTCGGAAAAAGTTTCGCGTAAGGTTATTAACTCCCCAGCTTCATTCTCCGTCCACAGATCTTTGGGTTTGCGCTGAGTATTTGCGGCAATAACCGCCGAGGCAGTATTCAGGATAGTGCGCGTAGAACGGTAATTCTGAGCAAGAATGACCACTTTCGCATCGGGGTAGTCCTTCTCGAAATTCAGGATATTCCGCAGATCGGCAGCGCGCCAAGAGTAGATGGATTGGTCGGGATCACCAACCACACACAGGTTACGACTTGAAGCGGCAATCTGTTTGACAAGGTCGTACTGAACTAGATTGGTATCCTGAAATTCGTCCACCATAACATGCTGATAGCGGCTCTGGTATTTAGACAATATCTCAGGATGCTCGCGAAATAGCTTGACCGTGCGCAGCAACAGATCATCAAAATCAAGCGCATTGGATAAGTTGAGCATGTTCTGATATCGCTCGTAGGCACGCCCGACCACCTCTTCAAAATAGCTCCGTCCACGCTGAATGGCATCTGCCGGACCCAACATTTGGCTCTTGGCACTACTCACGTGCGAGAGCACCGCCGAGGGGCTATACTGCTTGGGATCAAGACCCAGATCCTGCAGGGCGCGTTTCATAAGCGCCACCTGATCGTCTTGGTCATAGATGACAAAACTAGACTCCACCCCAACAGCCTTGCCATCCACTCGTAAGATACGGGCACAAATGGCATGAAAAGTGCCCAGTGTAACATTTTTTACAGATGCACTGGCAAGGCTTGCAAGGCGCGCTTCCATCTCGCGCGCAGCCTTGTTCGTGAAAGTGACGGCCATGATTCGATGCGGACTTACGCCGCACACTTTGATTAAATACGCGATACGATGCGTGATGACACGTGTTTTGCCTGAGCCGGGACCAGCTAGGATAAGCACAGGTCCGTGGATGGTTTCGGCGGCTTCTTTTTGGGCGAGGTTCAGGCTTGCCAAAATATCAATCATGAAGAGCTGATTATATCATTTCAAAGCTGTTTGGACGAGCTCGGATTGGGTGGCTTAAAACAGCACCCTTTGGCACTGCCCGACTTTTATCATTACACATTACAGTTTAATAACATGTTAAAAATTTTGCTTGCATGGCAGTCTTTTTGTCTGCTATACTGTCACCCAAGTAAATAATTCACTACACCTTTAAGCCAGTCCCGAGAGGCTGGCAAGGGAGCGAGGACTGGCTGTCTTGACCTCTTGCCGGCGAAGGTTAGCGAGAGGTTTTTTGATGCCTACAAAAGCTATCATGACTGCTGAGGACATGCGACGCTCATTAGCTCGCATGGCTCACGAAATTGTCGAGTGCAATCGCTCCCTTGAAAAGCTTGTCTTGGTCGGTATGCGCACCCGCGGAGTACCCCTCGCAAACAGATTGGCAGACAACATCTTCGCCTTTGAGAAAATCCGGATACCTGTGGGCGCACTTGATTTTAGCTTGTACCGTGATGACCTCACCGCGCGCCATCCGCAAATTAAATCCACCGATATCCCGGAAAGCATCGCCGGCCGAGCTATTGTACTCGTAGATGATGTCCTGTATACCGGCCGTAGTGCCCGGGCCGCCATGGATGCCTTGGTGGATTTGGGACGGCCAAAGGTTATTCAGCTTGCAGTGCTCATTGATCGCGGGCACCGCGAACTTCCTATCCGTGCCGATTATGTCGGCAAAAACATCCCTACCGCCCTCAGTGAAGATGTGCAGGTAAAGCTTATCGAAACAGATGGCCAAGACGAGGTCACTATTTCCGCTCCTTGAAAGTCATAGCAGATGGACGTAGAAACAATAGCCAACCGTGATATCTGGCAGCATCGCCATGTGCTGGATATCGACGATTTCAGCCGGGATGAAATCGACCTCGTCATGCAGACTGCGGATGCCATGAGGGAAGTGCTCTCTCGCCCCATCAAAAAGGTGCCCGCCCTGCGCGGTAAAAGTGTCTTCACCATCTTCTGGGAGGTCAGCACACGTACCCGCGGTTCGTTTGAGCTTGCGGCCAAGAATCTCTCGGCGGACGTGGTCAATGTCACTGCCCAGGCATCATCTATCAGTAAGGGTGAAAGCCTGATTGATACCATCAACACTGTTGAAGCGCTGGGGGCAAACATCATCGTTATGCGTCATCCACTATCAGGTGCTCCCTATCACGCCCTGCCACATGTTAAATCCAGCCTAATTAATGCCGGCGATGGCTGGCATGCCCATCCCACCCAAGCATTGCTTGATCTCTACACCATCCGGCGCCACAAAAAGTCCCTTAATGGCTTAAAGGTGTCCATCATTGGAGACATCAAGCACAGCCGCGTAGCGCGCTCCAACATCTGGGCACTTACGAAAATGGGTGCGCGGGTAACGCTGTGCGGCCCAGCTACCCTTTTACCATCCGGATTAGATGGGGCTTATAACAATTTCCCCAAGGTTGAACTTACTACAAATATCAACGAGGCGCTTATGGGTGCAGATGCGGTAATGGTGCTCAGGCTCCAAAAAGAACGTATGGCCAGCGGCATTTTACCCTCATTGCGCGAATTCATAGGCAATTACCAACTCAATGCCGACAGGCTATCCCTTGCAACCCCTGATGCCCTCATGATGCACCCTGGGCCAGTGAATGAAGAGGTGGAAATTACGCGTGCGGTCGCACACGGACCGCAGTCGGTTATTCTTGAGCAGGTGACAAATGGAGTTGCCGTGCGCATGGCACTGTTGTATTTACTGGCCGGGAGCAGTGATTTATGAAAGCTGTATTAATTTCGGGCGGGCGCGTCATTGACCCATCACAAAGCATGGATATGATCGCCGATGTTTACCTGGCAGATGGCAAGGTGCAAGCCACGCTGCCTGAACACCCGAGTTCCGATATGGAGATTATCGATGCCCGTGGCTTGGTCGTCTGTCCGGGCTTTATTGATCTACACTGTCACCTACGCCAACCTGGCTACGAATACAAAGAAACCATCGCCTCTGGGACGCGGGCGGCGGCGCGTGGCGGATTTACCACCATTTGCTGCATGCCCAATACCGACCCGCCTTTAGATAACGCCGCCATGGTTACTTATGTAAAATATATTGCCAGCCAAGAAGGAGCAGTGCGCGTGCTCCCCATCGGCGCAATTACTCACGGCCGGAAAGGAGGAGACCTTGCCGACCTGGCAGAACTGGCAAATGCAGGCACAGTTGCCTTCAGTGACGATGGCAACTACGTGGCATCGGCGCGCGTTGCTCGCCGAGCCTTGGAGTACGCTCGCCAACTGGGTGTGCCTGTGATAGAGCACTGCGAGGAGCCCACCCTAGCCGAGGGCGGGCAGGTGAATGAGGGCATTGTTGCCACCCGTCTAGGGCTTCAGGGTATCCCAAACGCCGCCGAGGAAACGGCTGTTGCGCGCGATATCATCCTTGCTGAGCTAACCGGGGCGCGGCTACATCTCGCCCACGTGAGCACTGCGGGGTCGGTTGAGCTT
>CAYOAR010000087.1:0-1912 GCA_964402105.1 uncultured Dehalococcoidales bacterium | reverse complement strand
GTTGACCCCGATACCGGCGAGGTTGAGATTCTCGGCCTTTGGAATGCTGTCGGTACCGGCCGCACCGTTCATAAGGCCGGCGCCCTCAGAGAAATGAACTCTGGATGCGAACTTATCCCGTGGCAAGCCTTATACGCCGGGGATGTGTTTGATATCGAGAGGGCTGCCCTCATCGGCACCCACTACGACGAGACCATGTTTATGACCACCATGGATCTCGACGTAACAAAGCTAACTCCCTACGACATTGAGGGCGATAACTACGCTGCCCCTCATGGTGCGCACGGTTTCGGCGAGCCATGCAGCTCGAACGCTTCGGCCGTTATCTGCGCTATCTACAATGCTACCGGCAAGTGGGTCGACACACGCGGCGGTCCGGCCACTCCAGACATCGTGCTTGAGTCGCTCGGCAAAGCCACTATCGCCGAAAAGCTGTTGTCCCGGTAAAGGAGGAATAGAAGATGTATCAAGTAGCATATGTAAACGCCACAACTGTCAAAGAAGCAACGGATGCCTTGGGCAAAGGCAAGGCTATGGCTCTTGCCGGCGGCACCGACCTAATCCCTTTCCTTAAGGGTATGTTCAGCCCCTCCATCCCTGACACCGTTGTCAACCTGAAGAACATCCCCGGCCTCTCCGACATCAAAGAAGAGGGCGGCAATCTGCGCATCGGAGCACTCGCTAAGCTCGTCGATGTCGCCAATAGTGCCTTGGTAAAGGGCAAATATACCGCGGTTGCCGAGGCAGCCAAAGCCGTTGCCGCTCCCGAACTCCGCAACATGGGCACCATCGGCGGCAACATCTGCCAAGGATCGCGCTGCACCTACTACCGCAGCGAGTACAATGACTTCGTCTGCGCACGCAAGGTTAAAGGCAATCCCTGTTTCGCCCTTACCGGCTACAACCGCAAGTACCATGCCGTTTTTGGCCCAGTGAACGGCTGTGTATCATCCTGCCCCTCTGATGTCGGTGTAGCCTTGGTTGCTATGAACGCGAAGATCGTCACCTCATCACGCACCATTGACGCATCCGCTTTCTTTGCCAACAACGTCGCTCCTAACGGCGAGGGCATCAATGTCCTCAACGCAGGCGAGATTGTGACCGAAATCCAGGTACCTACCCCGGCTGCAGGTGTCAAGAGCACCTACAAGAAGTTCGCTTTCCGCAAGGCTATCGACTTCCCCGTGGTTAGCGTAGCGGCAATGGTCACCGTTAGCGGCGGCAACGCCTCCAACGCCTCCATTGTTTTAGGCGGGGTACATCCCATGCCGCGCCGTGCCACTGGTGCTGAGACCGCCATCAATGGCGGTGCCATCAACACCGACCGCGCCACGGCCGCTGGTGAGGCTGCAGTCGCCAATGCTATGCCCTTGGGTCAGAATAGCTACAAACTCCAAATCATCAAGACCCTAGTGCGCCGCACCCTTCTCTCCCTAGCTTAAGAGAACAGTTATCTCTAACTTACAAGAAGCCCTGTTTTTAAACAGGGCTTCTTGTTTTGTAAAACAGACTATCGGAACTTACTTTTCGACGATTTATACGTTATAATATGTAGCAACTCTTATACCAATCATAGAAAGCGAGATTAGTAAAAGCTTTATATTTTCGGCAGAGGTTAAAGCGTAATCTACTAGGAAGGAGGTTAGAAAGATGGCTATTACTAATGATATCAATAAATTCAAACTTCAGAAGAAGCATATTGCTTTCTTCACTATTGTGCCGCTGCTTGCCGCGACAGCTTTCGTCAAAGTGCCATGTCCTACCTGCCACGGCGAAGGAATGGTGTCCAGCACTGGTATGGAGGAAGTATACATCACGAACCTAATCAGCAAAGAGATGGATATCTTTCTTATGGGCTGTGACGCATATCGTGTCTACCAATATGAGATAACCTTGAAGCTTGAGAATTACG
>CAYOAR010000086.1:0-2801 GCA_964402105.1 uncultured Dehalococcoidales bacterium | reverse complement strand
CCCTCACAGCGGCGCCGTGGAAATGGCATGACTTTGGATATTAAAGGCGCACGCCAGAATAATTTAAAGAACATCAACGTTACTATACCTCTGGGAATGCTGGTGGCTGTCACGGGCGTTTCCGGCTCGGGGAAGAGTACGCTTATTACCGATGTGCTGTACCGCAGGCTTGCCCAAGTGCTCTACCGCGCACGCGAAATGCCGGGGGAAGCGGATGGCGTAGACGGCCTTTCATATATTGACAAGGTAATTGATATCGACCAGTCGCCAATAGGGCGCACGCCGCGCTCCAACCCTGCGACATATACCGGTACCTTTACCCATGTGCGCGAGCTTTTCGCGAGTGTGCCCGAAGCCAAAATCCGGGGCTATGATGCCGGGCGCTTCTCCTTTAACGTTAAAGGCGGACGCTGCGAAAACTGTCGCGGCGAGGGCTACATGCAGATTGAGATGCAGTTTCTGCCGGATGTGACCGTTCCTTGCGAGGTCTGCCGCGGGGCGCGTTACAACCGCGAGGTGCTGGAGGTTGCTTTTAAGGGGAAAAATATCGCCGGCGTTTTGGATATGACCGTTGAGGAGGCGATGCGCTTCTTTGAGCACTTTCCCAAGCTAAAGAACAAACTGGAGACACTCAACGCTGTTGGGCTGGGATATATTAGATTGGGGAAGCCGGCGCCAACTCTCTCCGGCGGCGAAGCCCAGCGTGTAAAGCTTGCCGCCGAGCTTTCCCGCCGTGCTACAGGCAAAACGCTCTATATCTTAGACGAACCGACGACCGGCCTTTCATTTGATGATACGGCAGCCCTTTTGCGTGTTATTCAGCGCCTTGTAGATGCGGGTAACTCCATAATTGTGATTGAGCACAATCTGGATGTAATCAAATCGGCTGACTGGATCATAGACCTTGGCCCAGGTGCAGGTGAGAGTGGCGGGCAGGTGGTCGCGATGGGTACACCAGAGGAGATTGCCCGCCAAGAAACTTCGGCCACAGGTTATTATCTCAGGCAGATACTGAGGTGATTCCCCTTGATGCGATGCATCAATTGCACTCTCCGCCTCGTTAGGTAGCTGCTGCCAGTTCTCTCGGCGCTCTGGTTTGATCTGTTGCCCAATGCTTTTCTTGGCTTAGGACAACTGCCAGCAGGATAATGTCTACAAAATAGAAGTAGCTCCACAGTGATCGCCAGGCAAAGAAGAGGGGCACAACTGCCAGCAGCAGCCCGGCGTGTGGGGCACGACGTGCATTACGAATATACCACAAAATGCCGCCTCCAAATGCTGCCAGCTCCAGGATGGTGAATAAAAATGGCCAGTCGAAAGGGACCACGCCGCTAGTAATTAGCGAAACCATCCCGCTCCCTGCCGGGAACATCTCGCCTGCCATCGGAGCCAAAACAGAAGTGAGCCACAACTGAGGATTGGCGGCAAGGAAAGGGGTATTAGCGGCTAGAAAGACAGACCCGATAATTGCTCCGCTTTGCAGGCACATGCGCCAACCTTTTGTTTGCCATATTAGGATTAGATAAAATGGCAAAAAGAACCAGGCTGTCTGCCTAGTGGCAGCCGCGATGCCTATAAAAATGGCTGATAGCCAGAGGCGGCGAGGTATCAAGAGATAGCCAACCAAAATAAAAGGCAGGCAGAGTAGTTTTGTGTCGCCGTCAAACATGGCGCCCCACAACTCAAAGGAAAGCAGTACGCCTAAAATGATAATCAACCGTTTTTGGGGTGCGACTTTCAAAACGGCATAAATGAGGGCTGGGATGGCAAAAACAATGAGCACTATCCGCATGTCATCTATTCCCAATGCCGTGAATGGTGCAACTAGCAGGAAAGAGCCGGCTGGGTAATTGAACCTGCTTTCAATCTCGGGAGGAATGACCTCAGGGGTGGTAATAGCCTCACCCCAGAAACTTTCAAGCTCATCTTCGGTTGGATAAGGAAATGAGTCGGCGAAGATGCCCGTGCGTAGTGGTGTAATCTTGTTATAGGCTTCCGGGGAGGCATCCATAGCCGTGATTATGTTGGCATGGGCGTAGGGATTTTTTTCAGCGAGCAAGTTTTCCGAAGCTTGTATGGTAAAGGCGGTGGCATCGGATGGCTTGAGGGCATCTGTTAACGTTTGTGCCCATGCTGGCAGTGAGGTGTGACCGGCAGCCTCCCATACCAAGACGGCACCCACTGCCGTGGTCTCAACGCCGATGACGATGGCGAGGACGGCTAGAGAGATGTGCCAAGTCGGTTTTAACCAGCGCTGGCTTGCCGCAAGCAGGGCATCGGTTTGTGGGGTGGCGACAGCCAGCATTAACCCGAGCCAGAGAAAAAGAACTAAGCCTGTCCCGGAAGCAATAGGTTGAAAATTCAGAAAAGATGCCAACCCTATGGCGATGAGCGCCAGTAACTTCATGAGGTTGGCAACAAAGAATATCTGGATGCGCGGAGGGGCGTTGCCGAGTGAGGCCGTAATATCAAAGGCGGATTTTATTCTGGCGAGAGTGGCGGGATAGTTCATATCGACGCAAGTTATTATACATGGCTGGATATAATACTGCCAGATTTATATTTTGTAATATCAAATCCTTAGCCGTAAAGGTATTCTAACAATAGATGTGCCATTTCAACGATTCTCCGTGATATAATTACTACCAAAAAGAGGTGCCTCTTGCGTACTGAAAAGTTTACCATTCTGCATTCTAATGATATGCACGGCGATTTCCTAGCCGAGGTGGCTGGCGAGGAGGGGCAGCTCATCGGTGGACTTGCCCTCCTTTCGGGCTATATCAACAAGGTGCGCCAAGAAG
>CAYOAR010000085.1:0-2190 GCA_964402105.1 uncultured Dehalococcoidales bacterium | reverse complement strand
CCACAACCAGTCCGACGTTGCCATGCTCGTTCCACAGAGCAGCTTTCTCTGCCACAACCTGATAAAGAGGGATAGTGCGGCCATCAGATTCAACCGGCAAAGCCTGGAAGTCGGCAGCCCCGGGATTAGACGTGCGGCAGAGGATATAAACCCCTCGATCACGGTACTCCAAGAACGGGGCCACGCTATCGTATCCCAAATAGGGACTCACCGTCACGGCATCAAAACCCAACTCATCAAAGACGGAGCGGGCATAAGCCCGGGAGGTGTTTCCGATATCGGCCCGCTTGGCATCGGCGATTACAGGGATGTCGGACGGAATACACCCGCGCGTTTCTTCAAGCACCCTCCAGCCCGCAACGCCCGCCGCCTCGTAGAAAGCAAAGTTTAACTTGTAAGCACACGCATAATCCTGCGTTGCGGCGACGATGGCTCGGTTAAACTCAGCCGCACCCACCCCCTCCGGCAGCTTGGCCGCATCCGGGTCAAGCCCTACACAGAGAAGGCTGTTTATACCGACAATGCGCCGCTCCAACCTATCAAAGAAACTCATGGTCAGGCTATAGACTACCAGCGTGCAAAGAAGGCGTCAAGGCGAAAGTGTTTTGCCATCACCTTAAGATTGGCCTATACTTATGTATTCTAAATGACCCCTGAGATAAGCGCCAAAAATGCCCTTTTAACACAGGCGGCGAAATACCTCCCGCCGGAGAAGGTGTCGCTTGTGGGCGCAGCTTACGACTTCGCCGAGCAAGCCCACCGAAACCAGCGGCGCGCCTCCGGTGAGCCGTTCCTTGAGCACCCTTTCCAGGTAGCTTTCAGCTTGGCTGAACTCCAACTTGATGCAACCGCCCTTGCCGCAGCATTGCTGCATGACGTGCCTGAGGACACCTCTTTCACTCTGAAGCAGATTGAGGGCGAATTCGGGCCTGACGTTGCCAGACTAGTGGATGGGGTGACCAAGCTTGGCAAACTTGCCCTGCCGGAGCTTCAAGAAAAAGCCAAAGGCGCCCCCCGCGAACATCAGGCCGAGAATCTGCGCAAGATGCTGGTAGCTATGGCCGAAGATCTGCGCGTGGTCTTCATCAAGCTTGCCGACCGGCTGCACAATATGCGCACCCTAGATGCCCTGCCGGCAGAGAAAAGGACATCTGTGGCGTATGAAACCATGGAGATCTACGCCCCTTTAGCTCACCGCTTGGGTATTTGGGAGCTAAAGTGGCAGCTTGAGGACTTAGGGTTCCACTACCTGGAACCCGAAAAATACCGCTATATCGCCCAGCTTGTAGCAGGCAAACGCGTCAAGCGCGAAGGGCTGATTACGGACATGGTCGACCGGCTGAAGAGCGAGTTCGAGAAAGCGGGCATCAAAGCCGAGGTCAGCGGCCGCCCCAAACACCTTTTCTCCGTCCATCAGAAAGTTGAGCGCTACTCGGCTCAAGGGCGGCAGTTTAACGAAATCTATGACCTCTTAGCCGTGCGGGTGCTGGTTGACGACGTCGGGACATGCTACCATGCACTAGGCATCGTCCACAACCTCTGGCACCCCATCCCCAGCTCATTCGATGACTACATCGCCACCCCCAAGCCAAACGGCTATCAATCCCTCCACACCGCCGTCCTCTACAACGGCACTACCCCTCTGGAGATACAGATTCGCACCCGCGATATGCACCGCATCGCCGAGTATGGGGTAGCCGCCCACTGGCGTTATAAGGAGGGGGACCCGAAAGGCGGCTCCGCCGAAGAGCGCATCGGATGGCTAAGGCAGCTGGTGGACTGGCACCGAGAGCTCGCGGGGGCAGACGAGTTTCTGGAGTCCGTGAAGACCGATATCTTCAACGACCAGGTGTTTGTCTTCACCCCCAAAGGTGAGATTAAAGATCTGCCGCGAGGAGCAACTCCGCTCGACTTCGCTTACCGCGTCCACACCGAACTCGGCAACCGCTGCCTGGGGGCTAAGATCAACAGCCGCATGGTAAGTTTAGACTACCAGCTTAAAAACGGGGACGTGGTAGAAATCATCGTTTCCAAAAAAGACAAAGGGCCTTCCCGCGACTGGCTCTCTCCAAACCTAGGCTACGTGCACACCTCCCATGCCCGCACCAAAATCCGCCAGTACTTCAAAAAACAAGAGCGCGCCGAAAACATCGAACGCGGACGCGAGATGCTGGACAAAGAACTCAAGCA
>CAYOAR010000084.1:0-1909 GCA_964402105.1 uncultured Dehalococcoidales bacterium | reverse complement strand
AGCCGACATAACCTCATCTTTTTCCCGAGATGACATGCGTCCGTGGAGGAGGGCAAGCCTCAGGTCAGGGAAGACCCCGCTTGAGAGTTTCTCGAATTCGGCCACCGCAGAGCGCGCCTGGATAGCCTCAGACTCCTCGATGAGAGGGCAGATGATAAAGGCTTGGTGAGAATCGGCAATCTCTTTGCGGATGAAGCGGTAGGCACTCTCGCGCTGCTCAGGCTTGAGCCACCTGGTCTTGATGGCCTGCCGCCCCGGCGGGAGCTCATCAATAACGGAGAGATCGAGGTCGCCGTAGAGAGTAAGGGCTAGGGTGCGGGGGATAGGGGTGGCTGTCATTGCGAGCATGTGTGGATTAAAGCCTTTTTGGCGCAGTGCTCCGCGCTGTTCAACACCGAAGCGATGCTGCTCGTCTACTACTACGAGCCCCAGTTTTTTGAACCTGACGCTCTTTTGGATAAGGGCATGGGTGCCGATGACGATATCTATCTTGCCTGCGGCAATGAGTTTTTGTGTTGCGGCCTTGGTGCTCTCCTTAACATCACCCATGAGCAAGGCTATTGAAACGGGTTTATCGGTGAGACTGTCAAAGGTTGCCGTGCAATCATCGGCGGCAACCTCGGCGCCCATCGTTCCGAGCAGGCGGCGGACGGTTTTAAAGTGCTGCTCGGCTAAAACCTCGGTGGGGGCCATGAGTGCCCCTTGGTAGCCATTTTTAACGGATAAAAGGAGTGACAGGAGCGCAATGACTGTTTTGCCGCTGCCGACGTCACCCTGTAATAGGCGCGCCATGGCGATAGGGCGGGCGAGGTCCCCCGTAATCTCGCTTAGGACGCGCGCCTGGGATTTGGTGAGCTCAAAAGGCAACGCAGCGGTCAGTTTTTTGAGGTAGGCTGGGATTGTTTTAAACGGTACCCCCGGTTGCTCTGCTTGCCAGCGCCTTTTACGGGCAAGTACACCGAGCTGGAGCAGGAAAAGTTCATCAAAAGCGAGGCGGCGGCGAGCTTTTTCTTTAAGCTCAAAGCTTTCTGGGAAGTGATAGGACGTAATCGCCTCGGCAAGACTAGGAAAGCCTTGCCTTTTGGTGATATCAGGGGTGAGAAAATCAAGTAAGCTGCCTGCGTATTCATCCACTACCTGTTTCATCAGACGGCGCACTTGGCGCTGGAATAGGCCGGAGGTGAGGGGATAGAGCGGCACCAGGCGGCCGGTGTGAATAAGCTCCTGATCTTCCATGATTTCCCATTCAGGCGACTCAAAGACCGGACGGTTGTGAAAGAGCTTGACTTTGCCGGAAAGGACGATGGTATCGCCGGTCTTCAGGCTCTTCGCAACCCAAGGGTTGTTGAACCAGACGGCGCGCATATTGCCTGTGGCATCGCCCAATACGGCTTCGGTTGAACGCCGGCCGCCGGGCATTATTGTGCGCACCTCCCAGATATTGGCGGCAATAGTCTGCTCCGGGCCTTCGGTAAGCTGGGATACCGTTTTTAGACGGGAGTAGTCCAGATGGCGGTTGGGGAAAAAGTAGAGCAGATCGCGGATGGTGCGCACTCCCAGTCTTGCGAAGCGTGCAGCGAGGGTAACGCTGATGCCTTTCACGGCGGTAATGGATGCGCTGAGCTCGGAATGGGGCTTAACGGTGGGTTTTTGCTTTGGCAGAGTGCGGCGAGGAACTGCCTGTCGCACTGGGCGGGCAACTTCTTTTTCTGGTTGTGGGGGAGCACTCAGTGCCGACAGAACCTCGCCGCTCCATTTTTGCCGTGCGGCAGGGCTCTTGGCATTGTAGCTGAAGCCCTCGGGGATTACCTTGCGGAGGCGGCGCAGAGAGGTGGCGTCGCTCGTGTCTGACAAGCTTTGGTCAAGCCAGATGGTTAAAAACCGATCCAACCCGCCGAAGACCGCAGTG
>CAYOAR010000083.1:0-2672 GCA_964402105.1 uncultured Dehalococcoidales bacterium | reverse complement strand
CAAGGCGGCTGTCGATGGAGCTTTTGATGCGTTCGACCGAACTGCAGAAGAAGCGGCGAGGGTTATAGCTGCATCCAAGGCATCAAAAACCAAGAAAACGGAGCCTGCCCCTGAGCCGGAGCCTCCAGCCGAGGAAATGTGCGGGCATGTCAAGATGTCCTTTTTGACCGAAGCCAAAAACGTCATTCAGGCAAACTCCATTGACGTGTCCACATGGCTCAAAGAACACGGTCAAGCGTTGGGAACGTTGACGACACGTGTGAGCAAGCTAGGACTAGAGGACGCGAGAGAGTTTATCGCGATGGTCAATAAGTTGGCAAAGGCGAGATAAATGGCAACCACTGAGTTTATTCCGACAACCGAGCAGGGCATCCGGGCCATGATATTGCAGCTGGTGGACAACGAGATGACCCGGCTGGCCAATGGTGGGCAGATAGATGACGAGCCGGAATACATAGCTCTTGCGGCTAAGGTGCTTATGCGCCTTGAAAAGTATCTACTGTCGAGGATAAAAGCGAATGAGGCGGAAGATGCCAATGCCTGATCTGCTAACCGAGAAATCCAAGGGCTTGATGTTCCGGCCAGAGATGGTAAAAGCCATCCTTGAGGGCAGGAAAACCCAGACACGCAGGATAAACACAACCCTGAAGCGAGGCGATCTAGCTTACGTCAAAGAAACGTGGGCATGGGTAGATATGCTAGGTATATACGTCTACCGCGCATCTTCCGATGATGGCGCGGTAATCCTCGGCGAAAAGTCGTTCTGCATACCCAGCAAATGGAAATCTCCCATGATGATGCCCCGCAAGGCAGCACGTATCTGGCTGCGTGTCCTTGATGTGCGCAAAGAGCGGTTGCGGGATATCACAAATGCTGACTCACAGGCAGAGGGATTTTCATGGGGAAATGGTATGTCAGCCGTCGAGGCATTCGCCGCCTATTGGAACACCATAAATCGCGATCCCGGCACGCGCTGGGAAGATGACCCCGAAGTATACGTGAACACGTTCGAGAGGGTAGCGTGAAGAACGTCATATTGGACTTGTGCGGAGGCTCTGGTAGCTGGTCTAAGCCGTACAAAGATGCTGGCTTTGATGTGCGCGTGATAACGCTGCCGAAGTATGACGTGACAAAGACGCGCTTTTCAAATGATTATATCTGGTTAGGCAGTGGAGGCCCTAATATTTACTGCTTAGTCGACATCTTCCGATATGCAGACATCTACGGCATACTCGTTGCGCCTCCATGCACCGAGTTTTCGGTCGCCAAACACGCCGAACTGAAACACAACACAAAACCGCGCGACTTTGCCGCCGGCATGGAAATTGTCGAGGCGTGTCTGCAAATCATCTGGCAAGTCCAAATACATGCCAAGCTGGAGTTTTGGGCGCTGGAGAACCCACGAGGCTATCTCCGGCGGTTTCTCGGCATACCTAAGTACACGTTTTATCAATGGCAGTTTGGCGCACAAACAGTCAAAGCGACTGATATTTGGGGCTACTTTAACCTGCCCACTCCGACAGTCAAGACAAAACCTGTCTTGGACATGCATGACCACCGCAACACCAAGCACTACTCCAGCGGCGCTTACCCGCCGGAATATCGCGACTATATCTACAGCTTGCCGTCAAACCAAAGACGCGCAGCGGGGAGAGCAATAACACCTGCTGGATTTGCAAAGGCATTTTATAGAGCCAACAGCCGGAGGACAGCGTGAGAGTGATCCGCGTCTTCCCTCGCAAAACGTCATTTACGCCAACCGACGCTTATGCCTTTGTCGGTAATCCGCCGATGATACGGCCGGAAGCCGATTACGTATACATCAGCTGTGTTTTTTCGTGGGATGTAGAAGAGGCAAAGAGGCTATTTGAGGCATGGGAGCAATACTACAAAGGGATTACGCATATCGGAGGGCCCGCGTTTGAAAACGATGCGGGGTATTTTATGCCAGGCAGGTTCGTCAAGCAAGGTATTACTTTTACCAGCCGAGGTTGTAACAACAATTGCCCATGGTGCCTCGTGCCGAAACGTGAGGGTAAACTCAGAACCGATCCGGTATTCAGAGCTGGGCACATCATCCAAGACAATAACCTATTACAGTGCCATGCTCCGCACATCAAAAGTGTTTTCGAGATGTTGCGGTATCAGGGCAAGGCTGCCACTTTCAGCGGCGGGATTGACGCTACGCTCGTTACAGACTGGTTTGCAGACGAACTCCGTACCATCACGATAGATCAGATATTCCTTGCCGCCGATACCAAGAGCGCAATCACTCCGCTGCGTAAAGCCGTCGCCAAGATAGGGCTACCTCGCAACAAGGTGCGGTGTTACGCCCTGACCAAGTTTGACCCCAACGAAACCATAGACCAAGCTGAGGAGCGCATGAGGCTGATCTGGGAAGCAGGAGCCATGCCCTTTGCCCAGTTATATCAGCCACCGGAGCGGTACATCGAATACACGTATGAGTGGTTAGCGTTCCAACGCACGTGGCAGCGTCCGGCGGCGATGATTGCGCGCATGAAAGCACTTGACTCCACAGGCGGTGCAGAGTGAGTGATGTGATGTGCAAGGTGTGTAAAGACGAGTACAGCGTCTACGGACGCAACGAGGACGGAACGGTGGCATATGACCGCCTAGTTTATTGTTCCTGCCACCTACGAGCTGGAGAGGAA
>CAYOAR010000082.1:0-7314 GCA_964402105.1 uncultured Dehalococcoidales bacterium | reverse complement strand
GGACAAGCTAGTAGCAGTAGTGTTTATCTCAGGGCAAGAAGCGAGATCCAGGTTTACATTCAAGCCGATACCAACAACGGCGAAGCCCCGCCGGTCTGCCCGCAGCCCGGTCTCAATTAAGATACCGCTTATCTTCTTGCCCTTTATAAGTACGTCATTAGGCCATTTTATCTCCGCTACAGTCGGCACAATCGCCGTAACGGTTTCAGCCACCGCAAGCGTAGCGACCATCACAAGACCTGGCAAGTAGCGCTCCTCTGGATAGAGGATGAGTGAAAAAGCAAGGCAACCATGAGGCGAAAACCACGCTCGATTAAGCCTCCCCCGGCCTTCCGTCTGCTCACCGGCCAATACAACCGTGCCCTCCGGTGCACCCTTAACAGCGGCCTTTCGCGCACTATCCATGGTTGATGCCAGACGAGGAAAATACTGTATGTGCTGGCCAACGAAATGGGTGCCTAAACCCTGCTTCACAAACATTGGGGCAAGATCGTCTTTCATCACAACCTAAGCATGGCATGCCTCACACCATAAGTCAAAGGCAGCCAATCCTGGCAGCTCGGATATTTACATATGTTTGGATGGATTTTCATGCGAAATATTGGATGGCGATATGGGATATTTATTTCCCAAAATATTTCGTCTACAATAATATCTGCGGTTAATCCCGCAAAAGCAAATACTGTCAGCAACTTGGAGGCAAAATGGAAACCCTGGAAGATCTTGCCATAGCCCCTCTTGCAGAATTCCGCACATGGCTTGATGAAAACCAGCGTTGCGAGCGGGATGGGGCAGAGGCAAAGATTGGTGAAATCATCAATAAACACGCACCAAACCCAGACGATATCTTGGCATATAAAGACTCGGATTCGATGATCGGCGAACTTCTAAGGTTTATGAGTACCAAGCATCACCCAAACGAGGCGGCCAGAGAACTCTCTGGGAAAGCCCGCGGCGTGATTGGCTTTACTCTATGGGAAGAGTGGAGAAAAGAAAATGAACGCCGTAGAACTATGGCATCTTAAGCAAAGTGGTTGGAATTGACTAAGCAAATCCGGAGCCGTATTTCGCATCCCGGGATTGCTCCTGTCAGTAATGCACCAGGCCGCCTTTTTCACCCAAGCGTGTTTGACAAGCCCCAAGCATGATATTACCATAAGATAACTTCATCATCCGCCCTAGGAGAGAAATGCCTAAAACCATCGCTGAAATCAATGAAAAGATAAAGCGCGGTCAGGCGGTTGTGGCCACCGCCGAAGAAATTATTGACATCGCACGTGTAAAAGGGGCGGCGCGCACCGCCGCCGAAGTGGATGTGGTCACCACCGGCACTTTCGGTCCGATGTGTTCTTCTGGAGCTTATATTAACACCGGGCACAGCCAGCCGCGCATCAAAATGGGGGGCGGTCAGGCATCTCTTAATAACGTGCCCGCATATACGGGATTTGCCGCAGCAGATCTTTTCATCGGTGCAAATGCCTTACCTGACGATGACCCGCGCAACCGCACCCACCCCGGCGAGTTCAATTACGGCGGGGGCCACGTCATTGAAGAGTTAGTTGCCGGCAAAGACATACGGTTAGTGGTACATGCTTACGGCACAGACTGCTATCCGCGCCGCGAACTTGATACCCTCATAAACATCAATGATTTGAACGAGGCAGTTCTCTTCAATATGCGCAACGCTTACCAGAACTATAACGTGGCGGTTAATGTTTCAGGCAAAACCATTTACACCTACATGGGCATCCTTAAGCCAAAGCTAGGTAATGCGTCATATTGCTCTGCCGGGCAACTCTCGCCGCTGCTAAACGACCCTCTTTATAAAACGGTGGGCATCGGTACGCGTATTTTCCTAGGCGGCGGGGTAGGCTATGTGACATGGCAAGGCACCCAATTCAACCCCGATGTGCCTCGCACTAATAAAGATGTACCGACGCGAGGAGCAGGTACTCTGGCCGTCATCGGCGACCTGAAGCGGATGAACTCGCGCTATCTGCGAGGCATCAGTATGTTGGGATATGGTGTTACTATGGCCGTTGGTATCGGATTACCTATCCCCATCCTATCAGAGGAGATTCTAGCCCATACTCTTGTGACCGATGCCGACATTCTGGCACCAGTGGTAGACTATGCCGGAACGTACCCACATCGAGGCGGCGAGGTTTTAGCTGAGGTAAATTACGCCGAGTTAAAGAGTGGGCAAATCAGTGTACAGGGGAAAAGCATCCCCACTGCCTCCATGTCCAGTTACCCGCGCGCTTTGGAGATTGCGCAGACGCTGAAACAATGGATTGAGCGAGGCGAGTTTTTACTCACCGAGCGGGCAGCCCCCCTGCCTGGAGCAGAGGGCGGCGTAAGCCTCAAACCACTCAACGAACGGAGGTAGTCATGGCCAAGGCGACCGTTTCGCACCGAGTTATCTTGTATTTCCCCAGCCGGGTTGTAAACCAACCGGTAATCTCCAATCTCGTTAAGGACTATGACCTCAGCTTCAACGTCATGAAGGCATCCATCATTCCTGATCAAGAAGGGTTTGTAGTACTGGAGCTTTCTGGTAATCAGGAAAAGTACGATGCCGGAATCCGCTATTTGCATAGCGTAGGCGTGAAGATTGAGCCGCTCAGCCAAAACATACAGCGTAACGAGGAGCGCTGTGTTCAGTGCGGTGCATGTACGAGTTTTTGCCCCACTGGTGCTTTCCGCGCAGATGGAGCAGCGCGCGCAGTTGTCTTTGACAATAACCTATGCATCGCCTGCGGGCTATGCCTTACGGCCTGCCCTGCCCGAGCGATGAAACTGTCTTTCTAAATGTACCAGCCCCGGACATACCGTCATCTTGTCCACAGCCCCGGTCTTATAAGCTACAGTGTTGTGGAACACGAAACCGACCTTCTTATCAGCACCACAATTAACCTCGAGCGTGAGGCGCGAAAACTGGTGCGAGAGCTTCGCCGCGAGCTTGAGGAATATATATCGCGGGCACCTTACTTCGTTGCCAGCCTAGAGCCGGTGGATGTTCCAAATAGTGCCCCTCCCATTGTGCAGGAGATGGCTACTGCCGCTAGAAGTGCAGGGGTCGGCCCGATGGCTGCCGTGGCCGGAGCGGTCGCTCAGAGGTTAGGTGAGGCGCTAGGCCATATATCTCCCGAGGTTATCATAGAAAATGGTGGCGACATCTACTTGATAGGCCAAAAGAGGCGATTGGTGGCTATATACGCCGGAAACTCTCCTCTGAGCAACACTCTGGGCCTGGAGATTGCTCCCGAGCAAACCCCAATCGGAATCTGCACCTCATCTGCAACCGTTGGCCACGCTCTGAGTTTTGGCCGGACAGATGCCTCCGTGGCAGTTGCTTCCTCGGCAACCTTGGCCGATGCCGCAGCTACCGCTATTGGCAATGCAGTCAGCTCAGCCGAAGAAATAGACAAAGGCTTGCTAGTGGCACAGGATATCCCGGGGCTAATAGGTGCGGTGATTATTGTCGGTGACAAACTCGGAGTATGGGGGAATCTTAGTCTTCGTGCTCTATCGGGTACACTCTAGCCCGTCACTCGTTTCTTGATAAAACAAACAAACTCCTGCAATAAACGTGAGGATAAATGTTCAGCACGATAAGTACAGTAAAAATCACGCTTTAGATTGAGACCCGCGAGGTTTAACTGCCGCACCGTGCCAAGAATAACCGCCTTGCTCGCAGCCAAATTAGAGACGAAGGCAATACCTGCCCCCGCCTCCACTGCCGAGATAACCGCTTGACCGCTACCCACAATAAGATGTGGCACGAGCCGTTCGGTGCTGTATCCCGCCTGAGCGAGTATGTTCTTTACGCTTCGCTGTGTGCCGGAGGTAGCCTCACGCTGGATGAATGACTCTTCTTCAATATCGGCAAATGTCACGCCCTCTTTTACTGCCAGCCTATGTTTTGGCGAAACAATCAGTACGATCTCGTCGCCA
Organism: uncultured Dehalococcoidales bacterium; assembly: GCA_964402105.1. GTDB lineage: Bacteria > Chloroflexota > Dehalococcoidia > Dehalococcoidales > UBA1222 > WRNP01. The sequence goes on along the minus strand of CAYOAR010000082.1, from coordinate 3,357 downwards.
AACAATTTAAAGGATTGAAGCCCATACTCAGCTGGAGGGGAAACACCGCAAACACCAACCTCATAACTCCCTTCGTGTACCCCGGCAATTACAGCCATCGAATCCATCACCAATATTTGTGCCTTGACGGCGGGGAAGAGGGCGATGAACTCCCCTACTAAGGCAGGCATAATAAGCTCGCCGGGGGCAGTGCTCGCCGCAACCCGCAAATCACCCCCCACCCCCTCGCGCACATACTCCATATCCTGCCGCAAGTGCCGCTCCTCGCTATCTAGCATCCGGGCAAATGATAGTAGGCGCTTTCCAGCCTCGGTAAGACTAATCTTTTTCTGACTGCGGTTGAGAAGCCGCACGCCCATATCATGCTCCAGCTTTTGTATCTGAAACGATACTGCCGGCTGCGAGATAGACAATTTCTTAGCCGCGGCTGAAAAACTTCCCATATCCACCAACAGAATAAAGGTCTTGAGATAATCAAGGTTCATAGTTGTTATTGTAACCCCGGAGAACACGGTTATCAATACAGACTGCTTTTGTCGATGTCTGCACATGGCATTTTACAATGCTAGGAGTCCCTAGGTTTAGCAGTCAATTACATCCTGTCATTAGAGGTGCTTTTCCCATTTACAACCACATCCCCAAAGGGCTAAACTGTTTCTACCGTTAAGCTCAAGGAGGGCCGCATGACTTCAACCGCAGAAGAGCTCCGCCTAAACACCATCCGTTTCCTAGCCGTGGATGCTGTGGAGCAAGCAAAATCAGGTCATCCTGGAATGCCCATGGGGGCAGCAGGTATAGCCTACGTGCTTTGGGATCGGTTTCTCCGGCATAACCCCTCCAATCCGAAATGGTACAACCGCGACCGCTTTTTGCTTTCGGCGGGGCACGCCTCTATGCTGCTCTACTCCCTGCTTTACCTCACGGGCTACGACATTACTATCGAGGATATAAAAAACTTCCGCCAATGGGGCAGTAAAACCCCGGGACACCCAGAGCGGGGTATTACACCAGGCGTCGAAGCAACTACCGGGCCCTTAGGGCAAGGCTTTGGGGAGAGCGTAGGCATAGCCATTGCAGAGGCTTTCCTCGCTGCCCGCTATAACCGACAGGGCTTTAATGTCGTTGACCACTATACATACTCCCTTTGCTCCGACGGCGATTTGATGGAAGGCCTTTCATCGGAGGCAGCTTCGCTCGCAGGGCATCTCAAGCTGGGGAAGCTTATCTGTCTTTATGACGACAATAAAATTTCCATTGAGGGTGCAACCAGCATTACTTTCACTGAAGATGTAGCCGGAAGATTCCGCGCTTACGGCTGGCAGGTAATCGGGCCGGTAGACGGACTTAACCTTGAGGCAATAAGCGCTGCTCTCAGAGAGGCGCGCTCCGAACCTGCTCGCCCCAGTCTCATCATCTGCAAAACAGTCATCGGCTACGGAAGCCCGCGCAAAGCAGATACCAGTGCCGCCCACGGCGAGCCGCTGGGACCGGAAGAGGCGGCGGCGGCAAAAAAGAACCTCGGCTGGGAATACCCCGAACCTTTCACCGTACCGGCGGAGGTGCTGACTTATTTCCGGCAGGCACAAGATCGCGGCGCGCGGCATGAGCGAGAATGGAGAGAGCTCTGGGCAAGATATGAGCAAGCTTTCCCCACCGAAGCCGAGGAGTTGCGCGCCATCCAAAATAACCATCTACCCGACGGCTGGGACAAAGGGCTTGATGGGTTGTTCCCAGACACGTCTAAGCTGATTGCCACGCGTGATGCCTCAGGCCAGGCGCTTAATGCCCTTGCATCAAAGATACCGAACATTATCGGCGGCTCAGCCGACCTTGCGCCATCCACCAAAACCATTATCAAGAATGGCGGTGACTTCTCGGCACACGACTACAAAGGACGGAATCTTCGTTTCGGGGTGCGTGAGCACGCGATGGGTTGCATCATGAATGGCCTAGCCATGTATGGCGGTCTCATCCCTTTTGGGGCAACCTTTTTCGTCTTCTGCGATTACATGCGCCCTGCCATACGCATGGCCGCCCTCATGGAACACCGTGCCATTTTCATATATACGCATGACTCTATTGGAGTAGGGGAAGATGGCCCAACCCACCAGCCAATTGAGCACTTGGCCGGACTACGAGCAATGCCCGGGTTGTGCGTCATTCGCCCAGCGGATGCCAACGAAACGGCTGAGGCTTGGCGTGTTGCCATAACAAATCTAAGGCGGCCCACTGTGCTTGTTTTAACACGGCAAACCCTGCCCGTTCTCGACCGTACCCGATTTGCCCCGGCAAACAACCTTCAGCGCGGCGGTTATGTCTTGTGGGAATCAGCCAAGAATCCTGATGTGATCCTTATCGCCACCGGGTCAGAGGTGCATATTGCCTTGGAAGCTAGTCAGTTATTGGGAGCCGGGGGCATTGGTGTACGAGTGGTATCGCTGCCATCTTGGGATCTCTTTCAGGAACAATCGCAGGCATATCGAGACAGCGTATTGCCGCCAAGTGTGAGGGCGCGCATTTCTATTGAAGCGGCTTCCACTTTAGGCTGGGAACGCTGGGTGGGTGATGCGGGGGTCGCAATCGGGATTGATCATTTCGGGGCCTCTGCTCCAAGCCAAACACTCTATAAGAAATTTGGGCTTACGGCAGAAAGGGTAGCACGCACAGCAGAGGAGATGTTAAAAGGACAACTGAGGTAGCAGCAAGGTCTATCCTTATGCACTCCCACTCGGCCGCGGTGCCACTTGGCGAGTTCTCTCCCAAAGGTATGTGTACCGCTCCTGCGGTGTCAGCAGAAACCACTTGGCCTTGCCGACCAGCTTATTTCTGGTTTTCACACCAGACCTAGGAGCGTACATGATACTCAAGGCCAAGCCGGTCACAAGACCGACAGCCAAACCAATGATGGCTATCTTGCTGTTATCATCCATCTTTTTACCCTCATAGCAAGTTGCTACCTAACTATAATAGAAGAAGTGCCCCTAATTGGCAAGCACCATCTGTTAGCCCCTTCCTTTTCATGTTATACTGGAGCCAGATTTGTTCAGGACAAAGAGATGAAAAACAAAGATCTGTTATCCATCAGCGACCTTACGAGCATAGACATCCAACTGTTGCTTGCCGATGCCGTGGAACTTCGCACCGATGGCTGGGTGAACGCCCTAGCCGGTAAGACACTAGCGCTCGTTTTTGAAAAGCCGTCACTGCGTACCCGGGTAAGCTTTGAACTGGCCATGAAGCAACTCGGCGGCACGTGTATCTATCTTTCACCTGCCGAAGTAGGGCTTGGTAAACGCGAGTCGATTAGAGATGTTGCCAGCGTACTTGCCCGTTATGCCGATGTACTCGCGGTACGCA
>CAYOAR010000081.1:0-2439 GCA_964402105.1 uncultured Dehalococcoidales bacterium | reverse complement strand
ACTAAATAAACGCCGGCTACCACCATCGTGGCGGCATGTATCAAGGCCGAAACCGGAGTCGGGCCTTCCATGGCATCGGGCAACCAAATGTGGAGCGGGAACTGGGCTGACTTGCCCATAGCTCCCAAGAAAAGCCCGATGGCAGCCCAAGTGAGGACGGCGGAGCCGATGGCCCCGGCTGCCGCTAAGCTGTGGAGTGTTCCAATATCCAGGGTATTGGCGCTGCCATAAAGCGCCAGAATGGCGGCCAAAAAGCCCACGTCACCGATACGGGTAATCAAAAAAGCTTTCTTGGCGGCGACTGCAGCGGCTGGGCGGTGGAACCAAAAGCCGATAAGAAGGTATGAGCACAGCCCCACCAGCTCCCAGCACATGAAGAGCATAAGCAGGTTATCGGAGAGCAGTAGCCCCAGCATGGCGAAAGCAAAGAGCGATAAGAAAGCATAGTAGCGAAGGAGCCCTGCCTCCCCGCGCATATAGCCGCGGGAGTAAATCTGTACCATGAGCGCCACGACGGTAACGACCATGAGCATGATGGCGGTGAGAGGGTCAACGACGAGCCCAAAACTTATACCGATGGTTCCGGCCGAAAGCCAATCGAAGGGCGGAACAGCCAGCACGCCGCCGTGATTTAAAAGGGTAAGCAGTGCCCAGCCAGAAAGCCCAAAAGACCCCGCCATGGCGGCAATGGCAATAATGTCGCCGCCCGACTTGCCGGGCGGGAGCCGCCGTAAATTGATGGCGGCAAAGGCTGCAAGCGGCAAGAGCCAGATGAGCCAGGTCAGTTCCGCGGGCATAGGCGTAATATTCATACTACCACTTTAAAAGATTGGTCTTATCCGTGTCGATATGCTCGTAATGACGGAAGAGCGCAATGACGATAGCGAGACCGACCGTTATCTCGGCTGCCGCTGCGATGATGCCGAATATGGCGAACGCCTGGCCGGTAAGCTCGGTGGGTGTGATGAAGCGCGAGAAGCCGACCAAAGCTATGTTCGCGGAATTTAACATAATTTCAACACACATCAGAATAACAATGATGCTGCGGCGAGAGAGCGTGCCATAGAGGCCGATGCCGAAAAGCACCGCTGAGAGGACCAGATAGTGTTCCAAACCGATAGTCATTATATTATCCGATCCGTTACTTATCCCTAGCTATACTTATGGCGCCGATAATAGCGGCGATGATAATAAGGGCCGAGATTTCAACAATGAGTACGAGATAGTCTCCTGAAAAGAGCATCTCGCCCAAGCCGGGGGTTGTTGCCTCAGGCGGGGCGGCGGATGAAAGAGGCCAGTCGGTGGCGAGAGCTGCCCAAACGAGAGCCCCGGTGAAGACCAAGGCGGCGGCGAGAGCAGGCCAAGCAAAACGACTCGGACGGTTCCCGCGTTCCACTCCTCTGGTCAGCATAACAGCCATGATGATGATGACGGCGATAGCCCCGACGTAAATCAGCACTTGGGCAACCGCCAAGAAATCGGTAGAGAGAGTGGCGAAAAGTCCTGCCACGGCGAGGAAACAGACGACTAAGGAGGCGGCTGTGCGGAAGATATTCCGCAGCAATACCACTCCAAGGGCTGCTAAGACGGCGATAGCTGCCAGCACCCAGAAAACTAATACCTCGGCCGTCATTTCTTTTTCTTTCCCTTGTTGTTCATATCGAGCAGGAGCACCTGGGCAGGCAAATCTTTTTCTACCTCGGGGTGGGCATAACCCGAGCGCGCGCGCTTAGGGGTTGCGAGATCATCTTTTTGCAGGATCTGATCCTCGAAACGATAGCTCCAGCGCTCGTAGTCGGTGCCCATAAAAAGGGCATTAAACGGGCATGATTCTACGCATAGACCGCAATAGACGCAGAGCCCGCCGTCAAGCTGGTATTTTGTTACGGGGTAGCGCATATCGCAGCGCAGGCAGCGCCCAGCCTCGCGTTCAGCCTCTTCCTTGCCCCAGCCGACCTCGACGCCCTCAAATGATTGTACCCTCTTTTCATGGGGGATCATGGGTCTTTCGGGTCTTATTCCGGGGAGAGGAGCCCCGTGGCGATCGGGAGCATCGTTTACCACGGCCAGGCGCTCGGCGATGTTGCCGGTGCCGCCCAGATATTTGTCTATAGATTCTGCCGCCTGCCGTCCTTGGGCGATGCCTTCAATGACGGTTGCCGGCCCCAGCACGGCATCCCCTGCGGCGAATACTCCTGCCATGGGGGTGGCCAGAGTATTCTTGTCGACTTGGAGGCGGCTGCTTTTATCAGTTGGGAGCTCAAAGCCTGCCGGTACAATAGGGTTTTGAGAGATGGCGGCAATGATATTGTCAAGCTCCACGGTATACTCACTGCCGGGCACGGGTTCGGGGCGGCGCCTGCCGGAGGCATCTTCTGCCCCAAGTTTCATTTTGATGTTCTCCAGCAGAAGCTTGCCGTTCTCTGAGATAACTTTGGT
>CAYOAR010000080.1:0-3085 GCA_964402105.1 uncultured Dehalococcoidales bacterium | reverse complement strand
AAACCACCAATATCCTCTGGCTTATCATTGCCATCATACTGGCCATCGCCAGCTTCATCGTCTTCTTCTTAACCGAAGACATGAATCTCCCCATGGGATGGGTGGACCTCTGGACTATCGTTAACGCCGTCATCCTCCTCGCCGAACTCTTGGTCATTACCCTGATATTCAGACGGGTTAAGGTCAATAACTCTCGCTAGGAACGCGGAAACTAAATCACCTCACAAGAGCAACATAAGTGCTGGTTAAACAACCAGCACTTATGTTGCTCGTTTTTCCCAGCCACCGTGATTACAATTTTTTTTCTTCACTTGCTAGTCTGTTACAACTAGCTACTTGGTATTTCCTTTTTATCTCAAGCTATGACACACCCAATTGGGAAGTGCTTGCTAATGCAAGCCTCATCGTAAGTCTCTTTGGGATAAGCGTCAGCCTCATCATTAAGTTCATAAACTTGTTTTCGCCATTTTCACGAGGGAGTAACCCTCGCAGCTCGTTAAGTTTTTAGGGTGCTATTTTATGCAACGGCCATTGGCACAATTCCTCCCAACCACACCTTGTTCAGCCGAACAATGCCCAGCGGGCTTGGCACATATCCGCGCACATATGGTTTGATTAGCGTATAGCTCACGCCTGACCAAAGCGGTATACAAGCCGCATCATTAACTAGCACCTGTTCCGCCTGCTGGTAAATCCTCAGGCTCTCCGCATCATCTTGAGCTGCCCCTGCTTGCCCCAGTAAGTCGTTATAGACAGTGCTGCCATACTCTCCAATGTTGTAAGGCATGCCCACGCCAAATAGCACTTCCAGAAAGTTTTGGGGATGTGCATAGTCGGCATTCCAGCCAAATATGACCATGTTATCTTTCTCGGCACTGATGTTATATAGATACTCCTCCGGCTCAAGCTGCCTCACACTGACATCCACCCCGAGATAGAGTTTCCAATCGTAGATGATGGCTTCCAGCGCGCTGGATATTTGTCCGCCATAGCCAGAGGTTGTAAGCACTATCTCAGGCATATCACCAGCGTAGGACGATGCTTCAAGGCAGGCGCGGGCACGCGCAGGATCAAAGGCCAAGCCCAAAAGGTATTCGTTGAATCCCGGCATACCAGGTGGAAGCACGCCTTCAACCGGCAAAACGGTATTACGGAAAAGTAACGCCGCCAGCTTCGCCTTATCAACCGCCAAGACAAAGGCCTGCCGCACTTTCACATCGTCAAATGGCGGTTTGGTAACATCAAAAATGATATATTCCAGCGATAACTGTGGCTTTGCAACCAGTTCCCGGTAAAATATACCCGCCGGGTCAGTTACCATATCATAGTATTCAGCCCCCACCTGCGCGATATCTATCGTCCCCATCTCGTAGAGGCTCATGGGATAACCAGCCCACAGATGATAGGTAACTGTTGCCAGACGCGCCTTCTCGCCATAATAGTCAGGGAAACGTACGAGGATGATTTTTGTACCACGCTCCCATCTGCCCAGCTTGAACGGTCCTGTACCGCTTGGGTTCTTCCACCATTCGCGTCCTCGGGCTACGTCTTGCCGATCCACCACATAGCTGGTAACATAGCTCAACTTTGCTAAAAAATAACTCTTCGGAGATGTAAGCTCGACCCGAAGAGTAAAGTCATCTAGCACACTTACTCCGCTGATATCCTTGGTATGCCCAGCCAGCACCTCTTTTACACCTGCAATGTCATCAAGATAGGAAGACACTGTCTGGGAACCTGTTTCAGGGGCAGATGCCCTCTCCCATGAGTATTTGAAGTCCGCCGCTTTCACCTGCCGTCCATTGTGAAAGAATACGTCACGGCGCAGATAAAAAGTATATATTCGTCCGTCTGGACTGATATCCCAGCTCTCGGCGATATCCGGAGCCGGCTCTAGGTCTTCATCAAGCATGACCAAGCCGCTGAATATTTGGGTTATATACTCAACCGAGGCACTGTCTCCGGCCAAAGCCGGATCCAAGGTATAGGGATCTATGCCATAAAGATTAAGATTGCCCGCACCGCCATTCGTTTTCGGTATAGGGCAAGCACAGCTCGCAAGTAAAAGAAGTGCTGCGCATGCAGTTAATATTATTCTTTTCATGCCAGCACCATCCCCACGTACTTTATCATGGCATATTCCAGCCACCGGCCATAGAGACCATCCATATCAAAGCCGTACACTTCCTGTAATGCTCCATCATAATCCGCACCGCGTGCAAATACGCCCAGCAGGCTGAGTATTCGCTCCTGGCCATAGGTGACTACTAGGTAATCTACAAAACTGTAGCTCTGGGCATAGGATAGGTAAGTGCGCCCCGGGTCAGCAGAGAACGGCCCGGATAGGCTGCGCACAGTAATAGTAGTGCCGTTATTGAGCGCCGAGGTTAGTTCGCTCGCTGGATATAAGCTTAGTTCACCCTCTGCATACATCGAGAAGCCCTCGCTTAGCCAGACAGGTATCCTAGAATATGGGCCTTGGGTTATTTGGTAGCTTATCATGTGCGCCAGTTCATGCACTATGGTGTTTTCATTCCATACCCAATCATCTGAGAGTCCGATAAGAATGGTGGCGTGGTCAGGATAGGTCACAGCCCCCGTCCATTCCTGCGGGAACATCATCGCCCCGAGCATATCGTTCGTATTGGCATAAACGTATATTTGCACCGGGCGCGTAAGCAAGGCACCTGTTTTTTCGGCAAGCTCTGTTAAGCCTGCCTGTGCCGCCGCAAGAAGCACCCTTGCACCGTTCTCACCATTGCGATACCAATACATCTTAAGGTTGTCACTTACCGTCTGCTGCCATTGGAACCGCGTATCGGCAAAGATAAACGTTTTCGGGGTGGTGCTCGTACTCACTCCATTTGCATCACGCACTACCCACCAATACTCCAACACCGCCCCAGGCGGCAACCCACCGCTTTGACGCATATCCCAGACCCAAGAGGCAACAACCCGAGTGCCAGCGGTAAAAACTGGTTTCGCCTCAGAAACCACCCGGGCATAGCTGTCTCGCTCTACTCGATAGTGAAGACGGATATCGGTAATAGCCGAACTAGCCGATGCTTCGACTTTAAAGGTGATA
>CAYOAR010000079.1:0-22787 GCA_964402105.1 uncultured Dehalococcoidales bacterium | reverse complement strand
GTGCTGACCAAGGAAGAGGGTGGCCGCCATACCCCATTCTTCAACGGATATAAACCGCAATTTTTCATCCGCACTACGGATGTTACTGGCTCAATTGAGCTTCAGCCTGGCGTGGAAATGGTTATGCCGGGCGATAACACTCGCATGAAGATTCGTCTTATCTACCCTGTCGCTTTGGAAAAAGGTCTGCGCTTTGCTATTCGTGAAGGCGGCCGCACCGTAGGTGCCGGTTCAATTACCCAGATTCTGGAGTAAAGTATTCGGAATAACCCGGGGAAAGGCGTGGTCCCGCTTACCTGGGGTTTTAGAAAGGTTATTCGGAAAGGGCGCTTGCCGCCCTTTCCGACAGTTTAGAAATGGCTAAGAAAACCGAGGTCCGGGTGACAGTCAGCCTTGCCTGCACAGAGTGTCAGGAGAGGAATTACACCACGGCAAAGAACAAGAGAAACGATACCCAGCGGCTGGAGCTCAAGAAGTACTGTCCCCGTGAGCGGAAGCATACTGCTCATCGGGAAACTAAATAAGGCCCAGCCGGATAGAGACTAAATATGTCAGCCACCGACAAACCAGTTCGCTTTAAACTTTTTAGAGATATCAGGGACGAGCTTAAAAAAGTCACTTGGCTCAGTCGCCGCGAGGCATTGTACCTCACGGCGCTGGTGCTGCTATTTTCTGGTGCGGTTGGTGCGGTGCTCGGCGGCTTAGACTACCTTTTCTCTTTCTTAGTGAGGCAGTTCTTTGTTGGCGGTTAAGGAGAAGGGCGTGGCGGAGGATAATTTCAACTGGTATGTGGTGCACACCTACTCCGGCTATGAAGAGCGGGTGCGCAAAAACTTAGAACAACGCCGCCAATCTATGGATGCCGATGGCGATATTGCCCAAGTGGTGATACCGACAGAGGAAGAGGTTGAGGTTCACAGTGGTCAGCGCAGGACTGTGACCAGCAAGATTTTGCCAGGCTATATCTTGGTGCGTATGCGCATGAATGACCAGAGTTGGACAATTGTGCGCAACACGTCAGGGGTTACAGGATTTGTAAGTTCCGGCAACAAACCGGTGCCATTGCGCGAGGAAGAGTACGAACGCATTACAAGGCAAATGTCGGACGAGGCTCCCAAGATAAAGGTGGGCTTTAAGGCCGGTCAGAGCGTGAGGGTAACCGATGGGCCGTTTATTGATTTCATCGGCACGGTGGATGCGATTGACCAAGAAAAAGGCAAAGTGAAAGTTTTGCTCTCACTCTTTGGGCGCGAGACGCCCGTGGAGTTGGATTTTTTGCAGGTGGAGAAATTATAAAACGGCAGAGAGTTGAGTACGAGCTCTTGCTGCCTCATGGATTATTAGGTCATAACCCGGAACTAGGAGAAATACGTGGCAAAGAAAGTTAAGGCAATCATAAAACTGCAGATTCCGGCTGGGCAAGCCAACCCGGCACCGCCCGTCGGCCCGGCTTTAGGTCAGCATGGCGTCAATATCATGCAGTTTGTCAAGGAATACAATGAGCGTACCGCTAAACAAGCGGGATCTATTGTTCCGGTGGAAATCACCGTCTATGTAGATCGCTCCTATACTTTTGTAACTAAGACCCCACCGACCTCTGACCTTCTCAAGAAAGCGCTGGGTACGGAAAAGGGCTCTGGCACGCCCGGACATAATAACTCTCAGGTACTCACGCGGGCGAAACTGCGTGAGATTGCTGAAATGAAAGCCAAAGATGCCAATGCAAATGATATTGAAGCTGCTGAGCGGGCCGTTGCCGGCACTGCTCGCAGTATGGGTGTAAGGATAGAGTAAATATGGCAAGTCATAGCAAAAAATACGAAGAGATGGCCAAAAAAATCGAGCCTGGCAAAGAGTACCAGCCCGATGAAGCTGTAAGTTTGGTTAAAGAAACTGCCACAGCGAAGTTTGATGAAACCATTGAGCTTCACCTGCGCATGGGACTTGACCCTCGTCAAGCTACACAGCAGCTGCGTGGCGTAGCCCTGTTGCCTTATGGTTTGGGGAAGCAGGTTCGGGTGGCTGTTTTTGCTCAGGGTGATGCAGGCAAGACTGCGGAGCAGGCGGGGGCAGACATCGTAGGCGCGGATGATCTTATCAAACGCGTTGAGGAAGGGTTTACCGAGTTTGATGTGGCCATCGCTACCCCTGATATGATGAGCAGGGTAGGTAAGTTGGGCAAGGTGCTGGGTCGCAAGGGGCTCATGCCCAACCCCAAGTCGGGCACAGTGGTGGGTGCTGACGACCTACCGCGTGTTATCAACGACTCCCGAAAAGGACGTGTTGAGTTCAAGCTGGACAAGCAAGCCATCGTCCATGTGCCAGTTGGCAAGGCCAGCTTTTCTGCGGATAAGATCTCTGGCAACTTGGCAGCTATCATGGAAGCCGTGGTACGGGCTAAGCCTAGTGGAGCAAAGGGTCAGTACATCCGCAGTGCCACTTTAAAAGCAACGATGGGGCCAGGTGTGCCGCTGGATATAAAAATGGCCTCGGCCATGACAACGGCGTAGTTCCTTTAAAACCGAATATCGGGTTTCCGAAGAAAGCGGGTGCCTCTATCTCTCGCCTCCGTAAATAGGCGAGGTGGCGAAGTGAGTTTTCGCCGAGGCTTAATATGGCCTGCCGAGGAGCAGTAAGCTTTTAGGCTGATTTGTTGCGTCCTCGTGCTGGTCATGAGGGCGCTTTAGTTTATATGGGGTTTTTATCGTAGATTTATTGGTACTTGATTTATCTATAAGGAGGTGAAAATGAAGAAAGAAGCGAAAGCCAGCATTATTGATGAGCTAACTGGGAGCATCAGTCGTGCCCAGGTAGGCGTGGTTACGAGTTATCAGGGCCTACCCACACCGGAACTTGTTAAACTTCGACACAAGCTAAGAGAAGCCGGTATTGAGTACAAGGTCGTGAAAAATACTCTTGTTCGCCGTGCGGTAAATAGCCTTGGCCGAGACTTTTTATCAGAACACTTTGATGGCGCGATTGCGTTGGCGTTGGGCTATGGCGATGCTGTTGTGCCAGCCAAGACACTTATCGAGTACATCAAGGCATCGGGCGTAGGCATACAAATTATCGGCGGGTTCATGCCTGACCGCTGGCTGGATGCGGCGCAGGTGGATACCCTTGCCTCGTTGCCATCGCGCGAGGTACTCATTGGTCGGGTGGTCGGCAGTTTCTCTGGTCCTATCTATGGTCTAGTCAACTCCCTGACGAGTCCCATGCTTGGTTTGGTATGGGCCTTGCAGGCAAGAATACAACAAATGGAGGGAAAATAAATGGCTAAAATTTCAAAAGAGGAAATATTAGCGGCTGTCAAAGAAATGACAGTGCTAGAACTTAGCGATCTCGTCAAGGCGTTCGAAGAAGAATTTGGTGTACGCGCAGCAGCCCCCATGATGGCAGCAGCCCCGGCAGCCGGTGGGGCAACTACCGCAGCGGCCGCTGTAGAAGAAAAGACAGAGTTTAACGTCATCTTGAAAGCGGCAGGCGAGAACAAGATCAACGTTATCCGCGTGGTGCGCGAGCTTACCAACCTAGGACTTAAGGAGTCCAAGGATTTAGTTGAGGGTGCACCCAAGGCTGTAAAAGAGAACGTCAGCAAGGAAGAGGCCGCATCGGCCAAAGCCAAACTGGAAGCCGTCGGCGCAGCCGTCGAAGTCAAGTAGAAGTCAAGTAGTTAGAAATAGAATATTAAAGCCTAGCAAGCTAAGCCATGGGCAACGCTTATGTGCCCATGGCTTAGCTTGCTAGGACAGGGTTTGCTCTTCATTTTTGGTGTCAGTGCTGCCAACTTGCACCCCGGGCTTAAACGTGATATATTATCCTCTAGTTGAAGATAGGTTATGGAGAAGTGGGTTAAGACCCACTTTTTTGTTGCTCGTTTAAGAGTATAATATTTGTAGCTTGTAGGGAAGGCAAAGTTAGGAGGTCTGCTTAAGCAATGAAGAGCGATTTCTTGCTGGCTATTACGCAGCTTTCGGCCGAGAAAAACCTGTCGAAAGATGTGGTGATGGCTGCGGTAGAATCCGCCCTGGCATCAGCCTATCGCAAGAACAACTTTGCTCCGAACCAGGACGTTTCCGTCAGGATAAACCCTGGCACGGGTGCGGTGGAGGTTTGGGCTGAAAAAAAGGTGGTTAAGAAGGTTGAGGACCCACGGGCTGAGATTTCACTTACGGATGCCAAGCGCATTCGACCCGATGTGAAAATTGACGACTTGATTAAGGTTGAGTCAACGCCGCAGAATGCGGGGCGCATCGCAGCGCAGACTGCCAAGCAGGTCATCCTTCAGCGCCTGCATGAGGCGGAGCACAGTGCCATTTTTGACGAATTTTCTGGCAAGGCCGGAGATATTGTTTCCGGCGTGGTGCGTCGCGTGGATGCTAGGCAGGTCAATGTTGATCTAGGGCGCACTGAGGCTATCCTGCCTCGCACAGAACAACTGCCTAACGAACATTATCGCCCGGGTCAGCGCGTGCGCGCTTATCTATTGGAAGTAGGCCAAGCAGCCAAGGGGCCGTCTATCACCCTTTCGCGTTCCCACCCTAACTTTCTACGCCGCTTGCTTGAGCTGGAAGTGCCGGAAATCTACGGCGGCACGGTGGAGATTAAAGCGGTTGCTCGTGAGGCTGGCATGCGCAGCAAGATTGCCGTATCTTCCCGCCAAGAAGGGGTTGATGCTGTGGGTTGCTGTGTGGGATTGCGCGGTATTCGCATCCAAAACATTGTAAGCGAGCTTGGTGGCGAAAAAATAGATGTCATCAACTGGGATTCTGCCCCAGCTATCTTTATTACCAATGCCTTGAGCCCCGCCCAAGTGGTGGGTGTCAAGATAGATGAAAAACGGCAATCGGCCTTGGCCATTATCCCCGACAAGCAACTCTCGTTGGCGATTGGCAAAGAAGGCCAAAACGTGCGCCTTGCGGTCAAGCTGACTGGCTGGCGCATTGATATCAAGAGTGCCTCGGATGCAGAAAAAGAAAGGGCGGAAATTGAGGCTGCACGCCTTATTGCCGAGGAAAAAGAGAAGGCAAAAGAAAAGGTGGCAGCAGCTACAAGCGTTACAGAGGCAGTCGCCTCAGCGCCGATAGCGCCCATGAAAGAACTTCGTTTTGCCGAGGATATACTCACTCCGACCCCAGCAGCTGATAAGCTGGGCGTAAAGGACAAAAAGAAAAAGAAAGTGGGCAAAGAGAAAGCCGAAGACGGCATTCGTCTGAAAAAGGCGCGCCGCGGAGGCTTCTATGAAGAAGAAGGGGAAGAGTATTAGCGCTTAGGTTTATAGGCGGTGAAACAGACGAAGCCGGTAAAACGCAAGGTTCCTCAGCGCACCTGTATCGCCTGCCGGAAAGTGGGCGACAAGCGTGGGCTTATTCGCTTGGTAAGGCAGCCAGATGGCGGTGTGGTTGTGGATGATGTCGGCCGTATGGCGGGCCGTGGTGCCTATCTTTGCCGACAGGAGGCGTGTTGGCAGGAAGCTCCGGCTCAATTGGAGTATGCCCTGAAAACGCGGATACCATTGGAAGTGAGGGAGAGGCTGCTTGCTCAGGGCAGAGAGATTGCGGCGGGCGAGTAGGGGCTTGGGGGAAGGCGCTAAAGTTTGTGTCATTTGGCTAACCATATAGTTAATGCTTGGGATTTTTGAAGGCGGGGGGAAAGATAGTGGCTGAACAAACAGAACCGACAATTAGTATTGAGTTACCGCCGAGTTTGAGCGTGCGGCAGCTTGCCGATGCTCTAAAGGTGGGCGCGGTTGATATTATCAAAGCGCTTATGCGCCATGGCATCATGGCTAATATTAACCAGATCATCGACTATGATGTGGCTGCCAAGGTAGCCGAGGGATTCGGTGCCGCGGCCTGTCCTCTGCCGCAGGAAGCTCGCCGCGCATCTGTTATCTCTGAAATAAAAAAACAACAGCTCACTGATGAGCAAAGCAACCTCAAGCCCCGCCCGCCTGTGGTGACTATTATGGGCCATGTTGATCATGGCAAAACGCGCCTTTTGGATGCTATCCGTCAGACCCATGTCATGGAGGGCGAGGCCGGTGGTATTACGCAGCATATCGGTGCCTGCCAAGCGGAAATTAACGGCCAAAAAATTACCTTTCTTGATACCCCGGGGCACGAGGCCTTTACAGCTATGCGTGCCCGTGGTGCTCAGGTTACTGACGTAACCGTGCTTGTGGTAGCGGCTGACGATGGTGTTATGCCACAAACACTGGAGGCTATCTCTCATGCAAAGGCGGCTGGAGTGCCCATCGTTGTGGCCATCAATAAAATGGATAAACCCGAGGCTAACCCCGATACTGTTAAAAGGCAGCTTGCCGAGGCGGGACTGGTGGTGGAGGAGTGGGGTGGAGATACCATCGCCGCGCCGGTTTCGGCCAAGACCGGGCAAGGTATCCCTGAACTATTAGAGAGCCTTTTGCTTGTGGCTGAAATGGAAAACTTACGCGCTGATCCTGCTCAGCCTGCTCGTGGTGTCGTGGTTGAGTCGCGCATGGATAAGACGCGCGGTCCCATGGCTACGGTGCTGGTGCATGACGGTACCTTGCGTCCGGGGGACCTCGTAGTGGTAGGCGTTACCAGCGGCCGCATCAAAGCGATGTTCAATGATGCAGGCAAGCAAATTCGCCGGGCTGGGCCGGCCACACCAACGGCTATCCTCGGCTTGCAAAAAGTGCCAGAGGTAGGAGACCCGTTGGTGGTGGTTCCGGGTGAGCGCCAGATGCGTGTACTCATCGAGGAAAATCAGAAACAAGTTGTCCATGAGGCACGTCCGGTTAGTCTAAATACTCTCTTTGACCAGATCAGCAAGGGCACGGTTAAAGAGCTGGAGATCATTCTAAAAACCGATGTTCAAGGCAGCCTTGAGCCTATTACGACTTCGCTTTCGCGCCTGTCGACGCCTGAACTCAAGGTGAATATTATCCACGGAGCTTCGGGGAATGTCAATGAAAATGACATCAATCTCGCGATTGCGTCACGATGTTTGGTCATTGCCTTTAATACTGGAATTGAGGACAATGCCCAGCGTCGGGCGGATGCCGAAAACATCGATGTGCGTAGCTACCGCATCATCTACGAACTAATTGATGATGTTGACCGTGCCCTGAAAGGCTTAAGGGAGCCTGAATACAAAGAGGTTGTTGAGGGACGTGCTCAGGTAAAGCAGGTGTTTGCAGGTGCCAAGAAGGTGCAAGTTGCCGGGGTGGCTGTGCTTGAAGGCGTTGTGCGCCGCGATTCCCAGGTGCGTATCAAGCGCGGTGACAAGGCGGCGGCAGACTCTGTCGTTTCCAGCCTCCGGCGCTTCAAGGATAATGTACGTGAGGTTGCGGCGGGCTACGAGTGTGGCGTAGAAATCAAAGATTTCAGCGACTTCCAAGTGGGCGACGTACTCGAGTTTTATCGCAAAGAAAAATCACCCATTGCATGACAACTTTTGTAGCACCTTGCGATTACTGCTTAAGCTTATGCGTGATTTAACCTGACTGCTTGAGCGTTGATGGCGGCCAATAGTTAATTTTAATATTTATGGCAAAGCAACCAATGGTTGTTTAACTGAAGTTGAGGAAATTCTTTGTCCCATCGTGTAGAAAGAGTAAATAGCCTCCTTCGCCAGGAGCTTTCGGAGCTTCTGTGCCGCGAAACAAAAGACCCCAGTCTGTCTGGGATGATTTCCATCACGGCGGTGGAGACGGCCCCGGACTTGAAGTATGCCAAAATCTTTGTGAGTAGCCTAGGCGGTGTGGCTGAAAAAGACGAGGTCTTAAACGGACTATTACGAGCGAGTGGCTTTCTCCGTTCGGAGCTTGCGAAGAAGCTTGATTTGCGTTTTGTTCCTGAGTTGGACTTTCGCTGGGATGAATCTATCGAGCATGGAACGCGCATTTTAGGACTGTTGGAGAAAGTCAAACCATCGCTGGAAACCTCCTCGGAATAAGCACCTGCGTATCAGTGGGTCTGCCAGGGCTGTGCCAGAGGTTCTATTCACCCGCTCTGCTGACAATGAGAGCAGTGCATCTAGGCTTAAAAACAGGACTTTCTTGTCATGGATGGCATAATCAATGTCAACAAACCTTCTGGGCCTACCTCTTTTGCCATTGTAGCGCATATCAAGCGCCTTATCGGGGAGAAACGGATAGGTCATGGCGGTACCTTAGACCCGCTGGCCTCAGGCGTTCTGCCGCTTTTCTTGGGCCGGGCGACGCGCTTGGTGGAGTATTTGCATGAATACCCCAAGACTTACCTAGCTGATATTATCTTAGGGATTGCCACTGACACCTTTGATGTTGAGGGTCAGGTGGTGGCAACCACCGATGCCTCTGAGGTAGCGCAGGAAGAAGTATCCGCGGCACTGGCTCATTTCAGAGGGGTTATCACCCAAACCCCACCAAGCTACAGTGCCCTCAAACGGAATGGGCGCCCTCTCTATGAGCTGGCACGGCAAGGTCTTATGCCTGAGGCAAGCCCTCGCCAGACAACCATCTATCGCTTAGAGATAGTTGCCTTTCAACCTCCGCTGCTCACACTTAATATAGAGTGCGGCAAAGGCACATATATCCGCTCGCTGGCCAATGATCTAGGGCGCGAGCTTGGAGTAGGGGCACATCTTACAAGTCTAGTGCGTACCAGCTATGGCCCGTTTTACATAAACGATGCGGTGGATTCACACCGACTGGCTGAGGCAGCGGCACAAAACACGATCTCTTCATTTGTTCAGCCATTAGACGCTGTGCTTGCGCCATGGCCGGCGGTGACACTTACGGAGGCGCAGGAGCAAGCCGTACGATTTGGTCAGCAACTTTCTATTGAAGCAAGGGAAGCGCACCGCCTGCGTGCCTATGGGAAGGATGGGCGCCTGCTCGCATTGCTAATGTTGGATAGCGAAACTGGTGCTTGGCAGCCAAGCAAAGTACTTAGCAACCTCGCGAATAGCAGAGCTGAATCCAGCGACTGTTTGTGACACCGCCTTTAGGCGGCATATATTCGGCTCTTATAGGGCCCAATCATGTCTGCTTGCAGTCAAATATTCAGATGGCACGACCGAATATTCCACAGGATGGCTGTATTGGGATGATATCGTTGTCACTGCTGGGCATGTAATTATTCACCCAACCAAAGGTTGGGCCACTTCTATAAGAGTGTGCCCTGGGGCAAACGGGTCGGTATCTGGCGCGTACGGAGATGCGTACGGATTATTTTGGACGACAAGTAATTACTTTAAAAACGCAAGTATTACTGATCCGGACAGACAAAAACACGATTATGGCATCATCAAGATAGACTCTGACCTCGGAAGCAGTGTGGGCTATTTTGGAGTTGACTACTCAACACCATCGGGTAACACTGCGGTCGTCATCTGTGGCTATCCATTTGAAAAAAATTACCAGATGTGGGGTATGGGCGGTCCCATCCAAAATATCACCACCTACGAATATTATTACGAAATTGATACAACTGGGGGGCAAAGCGGTTCACCAATTATTCGTCCTGACTATGTCGGAAACGGCGTTTATGGCAGTGTGTTAGGTATTCACACTGGCTATGGTGGAGATTTTGCGAAAAATCGAGGGGTGAGAATAACGCAATCTGTCGCTGGCTTTTTCTCTGCATACAAGGCATAATAGACTTGACCGAAATGAACAAGCTGTTACTTGTCGCGGCAATATTCGTGACACTCTTTTCCTTGGTGCATGTGGGCGGATGTGTAGGCTCTGATGGTTCAGATACCACAGAAACCACGCTCCCTGCTTTGCCTACTTCAAGTGGCGTACCAACAACACCAGCCGAAAGTTCGTTGCCTAGTCTATCGTGGTCCTGTTATAACGCTCTCTCGACCAACTATTCGCTAATGGTGCAGTGTGTTGATGCAACAGGAAAGCCCATCGTTGATACGCGTATCAGGGTTAACTTTTGGTTAGGAGAACACATAGTCTTGCATTATACCACCGATAGTGACGGGAAGTTATTCCTAGACGATATGTGTGCCGATTATTTTGTCTTTACGACAATAACAGGGGCGCAAAGCGTTCTCGGTGGCAGTGTAATAATTACCAGCGAGATAATTGATAAAGGCGAGTTGGTTGTGGTGTTTGACATCTAGGTGCTTCAGTTGCCTTGTCGTTGTTCTGCCAAAAGAGAATCCGTAGTTTAACTGGAAGCTACGGATTCTCAGTTATCACCGCACTTGATATCAGGAAATAAAGAGTCTCCATGTCAGACTCTGTTGAATAGCCACATGTTTTTCTCGCATAATCAACCCTTAAGTGTTTTTAAAGATATTTTCGGATACTATCGCAGTGGGTCAGTTATAGGAGATGCCGTCCAAATACCACTTAAAAACAGAGCTCCATCTATCGTACCGCTCATCATGTGGCCTCCCTCAATCAAGAGAATGAATCCAACTAAACCGCTTTAGTCGGAAGTGGGTAACAGATTAACATCCATCAACCATACGAGAGTTGTTGTCAGCTCGGTATCTGGTCTGTTAAAATACGCCCCGGTTTAAAACAAGGTCTATAGATCTTGTAATCTTGGTTCCCTCGCTTAGGCTACTAGAGGAGATACAGTTTGGATTTTTCAACTGAGGTCATCGCCGATTTCGCGATCATTATGACCGTGGCTGGCGTGGTTACCTACGTCTTCCACAAGATAAAGCAACCGCTCATCCTGGGGTATCTTATCGCCGGTATTATAATAGGTCCCTATTTATTACCATTTACGATTATCAGGCAGCCCGGCATTGAAAGCGCTTTCGCTGAACTTGGCATACTTGTCCTTCTGTTTGCTATCGGTTTGGAATTTCCCTTGTCTAAGCTGATGAAAATCGGCCTCAAGACTTACGCTGTGATATCGGCGATAGAGATTGCTCTTATGTTTGCCCTGAGTTTCTTGGTAGGGCATTTTATGAACTGGTCCATGATGGACTCGCTTTTCCTTAGTGCTGCCTTGGCTTCCAGCAGCACGGTGGTTATTGCCAAAGTTCTTACCGACATGAAGAAGCTGAAGGATATCTCTGCCACGGTCATGATGGGCGTGTTGGTTGTCGAAGACTTGGCCGTGGTTCTTATCCTGTCGATTATTACCTCTGTTGTTGGTTCTGATTCGCTTACTGCCCTGGATCTTACCTGGACGGTGGGCAAGATCGTGCTTTTCATAGTTGGTGTGCTAGCCATCGGCTTGTTTACCATCCCCAAGATTATCGACCGGATTAACCATCCAGAAGAGGGGGAGTGCCAGGCTGAGCATGATGAGGTGTTGGTGCTGGTTGCTCTGGGATTTGCCTTAGGGTTGTCCATTCTGGCTAACTTTATAGGGCTGTCCCTGGCCATCGGTGCTTTCCTGATGGGAGTGCTTATTGCCAATTCTAGGTCGGCTGGGCGTATTGTCTATCTCTCTCATCGCATTAAAGAGTTGTTTGGGGCTTTGTTCTTTGTGTCTATCGGTGCACACATTGATGTCACCCTGTTCGGAGAGTTTTTAGTTCCGGCTATTGTTGTCATTGTCGTGATGCTAGTAGGCAAGGTGCTCGGTTGCGGGTTTGGAACCAAGCTCATGGGCTACGACATGTCAACATCTTTAAAAGTTGGTCTTGGTATGGGGCAGATAGGTGAGTTTGCTTTGATCGTTGCCAAAGCGGGGCAGGATCTTGGTGCCGTCAGCCCCTTCTTGTTCCCAACGGTTGGTGTGGCGGTTGCGGTGACGGCCTTTTTGACTCCCTATCTCATCAAGGCAAGCTATCGGATTGATACAAGTAAGTGGCCTATGCTACTTAAGGGGCAGACAAACAAAGCCTGAAACCGAGCACGCTCAGTGTGAATTTCCCCAAAGCCATGGTTCGTTTTAGATAATTTTGACATCTTGACATTCGTGTGCCCAAAAGTTATAGTTCAAGCGGCTGAAACGCTATTTTCGAGTGATTCACCTACTCAAGTCTTACGAATAAGAAAGGGGTAACCTGTGGGTAAAATTAACGTCGCTATCATTGGTATCGGTAACTGCTGTTCATCGCTTGTGCAGGGTGTGCATTTTTATAAAAAAGCCCGGGAGGTAGACTTCGTACCTGGACTCATGCATGTCAACTTGGGCGGTTATCATATTAGCGATATCAACTTCGTGGCCGCTTTTGATATAGACAAGAATAAAGTTGGCAAGGATCTTGCCGAGGCTATCTATGTTAAACCTAACAACACATATAAGTTTGCCGATGTTCCCAAGAGTGGGGTAAAGGTGGAGCGAGGAATGACCCACGATGGGTTGGGCAAATACCTCTCGCAAATCATTGAGAAAGCCCCCGGACCAACCGCTGATATTGTAAAGATACTTAAGGATGCCAAGACTGATGTAGTCATCAATTATTTGCCAGTGGGCAGCGAAGAAGCAACCAAATGGTATGTGGAACAGGTACTCGAAGCAGGTTGTGCCTTCATCAATTGTGTTCCCGTATTCATCGCCCGGGAAAAATATTGGCAGCAGCGTTTTGAGAAGAAAAACTTGCCCATTATCGGCGATGACATCAAGTCTCAGGTGGGTGCGACTATAGTACATCGCGTTCTTACCCGCGTCTTCATGGATCGTGGTGTTAAGCTGGAAAAGACCTACCAATTGAACTTCGGTGGGAACACCGACTTCATGAATATGCTGGAGCGCGAACGCTTGGAGAGTAAGAAGATTTCCAAGACTGGGGCTGTGACATCGCAGCTTAACTACAAAATGGATCCAAACGATATACACGTTGGGCCTTCGGACTATGTACCCTGGCTGGAGGACCGCAAGTTCTGCCATATTCGTATGGAAGGACGTACATTCGGTGACGTGCCTCTCAATCTAGAATGCAAGCTTGAGGTTTGGGACAGCCCCAACTCAGCGGGGGTGGTTATCGATGCCATACGCTGCGCCAAGCTAGCATTGGATAATGGCATTAAGGGTGCTCTGGTTGCACCATCATCCTACTTCATGAAATCGCCTCCGGTGCAGTATACAGACGATCAGGCGCGGCGTATGGTGGAGGAATATGTAGTCGAGATGAGCCGCCCCAAAGGCGAGGCAAAAAGCTAGGTTTGTTACACTCGATATCTGCGTTGGTACAGATATCGAGTGCTGTTTGCGTTAGACACCTGACCTAAGTATCTAGGCATGGCGAGAAGCCGGTGGACAATGTTGTGAGCGCACGCTTCGTCCTTTGGCACGCTTGCGAGCCGGTTCTGATTGATAGTTGTTGCGCCGAAGTATCAGTCGGTTTCATCTTTTAAGCCAAGCGTTTTGATATCACCTAAGCTGTTCTGGCTTGGTTGCTTAACCGAAATGTTATGAGTTACTCTCTTGGGCTGGATATAGGGGCGGCAAGCGCCAAATTATCGCTTATCGACACAGCTGGTGCGGCTGTTTATTGCGATACCATTAACCTTCTTGCCTCGCCGGCGGCAACAGTAAATGCCCTAATTAAGCGTCTGCCGGCGAATATTGCCCTAAATAATATCACCAGCGCGGGGGTCACGGGCGTGGGACAGGCGGCTGTTCCTGTGGCAGCTGGCTGGATGCGTTACAGCAGCGCACCTGCGGTGGCCGCGGGTGTTCTGGTGGATTACCCCGAGGCTCGTACTGTCATCCAGATTGGTGCCCAAAGTTCGCTTGTCGTTGAGCTGGACGATGGTTTAGAGAAACCCTGGAAGGTGGTCACTAATCCTCTCTGCGCAGCCGGCACCGGTCGCTTTTTGGAACAGCAAGCCTATCGCCTAGGAATCAGTTTGGATGAGCTTGCGCGTTTGGCTCTTGGCTACCAAGGCAAACCGCCGCGCATTGCAGCACGCTGCAGTGTCTTTGCCAAGAGCGACTTAATTCATCTCCAACAGAAAGGCGTGCCCGCTCCGGCCATGCTCTATGGGTTGTGCGAGGCCGTAGCTCGCCTGGTGGTTTCGCTGAAAAAAGGCTCGTTTCGCGAGCCTATATTACTGGTAGGAGGTGTGGCTGGTAATCGCGCTATCCTGAAAGCGCTTGAAGAAGCCCTCTCGTTGCGTAATGGCAAGGCTACAAGTGTCACTGTTTCGGACGGTTACCTGTACACTCAGGCGCTCGGTGCGGCCCGTCTTGCCATTGGAAACGCCAAGCCTAAGTATTTACTACTGGGCGAAGAAGGGCACAAGGCGTACTATGAACTGCATCCTTTGCCGGTGGTTAGTGCAGCTAGGGCAGAGGCTGTTGGCATTAGCGGTGCTTGCCGCGGTTACCTAGGGGTGGATGTGGGATCAACCTCCACCAAGGCAGTTATCTTGGATGAGGCGGGGAAAACGGTCCTTGCCAAAAGCTATCTTATGACAGCGGGCCAGCCTGTAGCTGCCGTCAGGCAGGTATGCCGCAATCTGTTAGAGGCTGGTGCCGGGCAGATTGAGGTGTTAGCTGCGGGCATCACAGGTTCTGGCAGGTATCTGGTTGGCAGCTTTATCGGGGCTGATCTTATCAAAAATGAAATTACCGCTCAGGCTCGTGCCGCTGCGGAGCTTGATCCTGAGGCTGATGTCTTTGAGATTGGTGGACAGGATAGCAAGCTTATCATCAAACGCCGTGGGGTGGTGGCAGACTATCAGATGAACAAGGCTTGTGCGGCGGGTACTGGCAGTTTTATTGATGAACTTGCTGAACTTTTAGGGGTGGCTGCCAAGAATGGTGATTTTGCCCGCCTTGCCCTCTCTGCCCCATATACCGTCGATCTTGGTTCGCGTTGCGCTGCGTTTATTGGCCAAGCGGTTGCTGCGGCGCGCCAAGACGGGCTAGGGCTGGATGTCATTACGGCGAGCCTGACGAACTCTATTGCCAAGAACTATTTAAGTAAAGTTGTGGCTCATCGCCGGTTGGGGCCGAAGATTATCCTTACCGGGGCTGTTTTTTATAATGAAGCTGTGGTAGCCGCTTTCCGACAGCAACTGCCTGGCAAGGAGTTTTTGGTTGCCGAGCACCGCGAGGTAAGCGGGGCTATTGGAGCGGCTCTGTTAGCAAAAGAGGATGCTCGCGGTACATCACGCTTTAAGGGTTTTGCTGCTGTGGCAGAGGGCGACTGTGAGCTTACCAGCTTTACCTGCAAACATTGTGATAACAATTGTGCTATCACACGCATGAAGCTTGCAGATGGCGGGTCTACCTATTACGGAAGCCGCTGCGACCGCTACGACGGCGAAGTGAGCGCAAAGAAGCGAACTACCTATTTTGATGCACGGGCGGACATTCTTTTCGCGGAGTATCGCGAGGGGGCAGGCCAAGGCCTTACGGTTGGCGTCCCCCGCTCTCTCCAAGTGTATGACTTTGCCCCTTTGCTCCTTGGTTTTCTTAACGAATTGGGGGTAAAAACCCTGCTTTCCGGTACCACTAACCAGGAGATCGTGGAGCAGGCTGTAGAACTTGGCTATACCGACTCTTGCTTGCCTATCAAGCTGCTCTATGGGCACATCGCCTCTATCATTGATCGATGCGATTATATTCTCTACCCCTGCAGTATTCGCATGGCTCGTCAGGATGGCAATGAGAACCAGAAATACTCTTGTCCCCTAGTTCAGGCTTCGCCTTATATATTACGTGCCGCTTTCGGTTTAGGCGAAAGACTACTTGTGCCTATCCTTGATTTTAGCCGAGGTGACACAGAGGTGATCGGCAACTTGGCTGAGACGGCGCGTGCCCTTGGCTTTACGCGTGATCAAGGCCGGGCGGCGGCTTTGGCCGGGCTTGCAGCTCAGCGGCGGTTTGAAGCTGCGCGTCTTAAGCTTGGGGAGAAGATATTATCCGAACTAAAGGAATCCGGGCGACCGGGAGTAGTTATCTTTGCGCGTTCATACATGTCGCAGGATCCGGGGGCCAATATGGGGGTAGCGGAGAAACTTGCTCAGCTTGGGGCAGAGGCCATTCCCTTGGATTGTCTGCCCCTAGAGAGCGTCAACCCTCGCACGGTTTCCGACCGCCCCTATTGGTTATATGAGAGCAAGTTTATTGCTGGGGCAACTATTGCGGCTGAGCACCCCAGCTTGTTCGGTCTGGTAATCGGCAACTTTGGTTGCGGGCCGAACTCCTTCATGCTGAACATTGTTGAGGACATCATGGCGGATAAGCCGCTTGGGCAGCTTGAGATAGATGAACACGCCGCTGAGGCAGGGCTGGTGACGCGCCTTGAGGCATTTACAGATACTATCCGAACTTATACTGCCTCGCCGGAACGCCCCGCGCGTGACATCTATCGTACGGCTGCCTCACTTATGAAAAGCGATAAGACAATACTTGTGCCGCGTATGGCGCCCCACCTGGATGCGCTTGTAGCTGTGCTTGGAGCTTATGGTGTAAAGGCACAGGTGCTACCGGAGCCTAATGAGCGCAATCTCGAGCTGGCCAATGCCGTAACATCGGGCACCGAATGTCTACCGTACCGCGTAACATTGGGGGATTTCCTGCGCTTTTGCCAGAGCGATTATGAACACGGCGCCTTTGAAGGCCTGATGGCTGGGTCATATGGCCCTTGCCGGCTTGGGAAATATGTTTTAGAGCAGAATTACCTCCTGCGTAATATGGGCTATGAGCTGCCGGTGCGTAACTCCATCTCAAATAATGCCTATCGCGACACGGGTTTGGGTGCCGGCTTCCAGTTTTTGGCCGCCGGCCTAGTAGATGCCGTGGATGGTTTGCAGCAGCTTCTTTGGCGTACGCGTCCTTACGAGAGGGAGGCGGGCTTAGCCGACCAGCTCTTTGATGAGTACCTCTTAGCATTTGCCGACAGTGCCAGAAAGAAAGAACCCTGCGATAGCCTGCTTCGCCGGGCAACACATGATTTCAGGCAGGCTATTGACCCTGCTCTGCCGCGGCGACCGCGCGTGGGAATCAACGGTGAGATATATCTCCGTGCCAACGAGTTTAGCAATGCTAGCTTAGTGCGTCTCTGCGAAGCGGCGGGGTTGGAGGCGGTGGTTTCGCCCATGGGAGAGTGGATAAAATACGTCTTACATCGCCAAGTCGAGGATTTCATAAAAAGCCGTGACCTAAGGAAAATTCTTGTCGGTTATGCCATACGTTTAATCCGCGGACGGGATGAGGCTCGCATCGCACGTTCACTGCGCGGCATGGTCGAAAAGGAAGAGCCACTGGGGGTGCTTCTTAAAGAATCGGGGGCATACTTATCGCCGCGTTGCGGCGGAGAGGCCGTACTCAGCCTGGGGAGCGGTGTCTGCTGGATGAAAGATACGCATTTTGCGGGAGTTATCTCGGTTATGCCGCACGGCTGTATGCCTGGAGGCGTTGTGGCGGCGATCTCGGAAAAAATTAGTAATTTACATAATAAACCATGGATTAGTCTCACCTACGACGGTTTTAAAGAAAGTAATAACCTGTCTCGTATCAGCGAGTTTGCGGAGCTTGTGAAATTCCAGCATAATGTACGGGCTTGATGGAACCTGTTTTATGAAAATAGCATTGGTTTCACCTTATGATTTTGAGCACCCCGGCGGGGTGGTCAACCATATACGCTCCTTGGCTGAGGAGTTTGAGAAATTGGGGCATGACGTGCGTATCATCGCGCCAGCATCGCACCACGAGCCGCGGGGGGATGCTCGTCTTCTGCCCATCGGCCGGCCGCATTCGTTTCCAAGCAGTGGCACTACCAGCCGCATCAGCTTTTCGCTGCATCTCGCCCCTCGCATCAAAAAGGTGCTTGAGCAAGAAAAGTTTGATGTAGTACATCTCCACGAACCATTTATGCCAATGCTCTGCAGTGCCATGCTCCGTTTTTCCGACAGTGTCAACATCGGCACGTTCCATGCCTATGCCGGTCGGCCTGGCTATTGGTTGGGGTGGCCGGTTACTGCTTATCTAATAAGGCGGCGTAATCGCAAGCTAAAAGGGCGTATTGCTGTTTCCCCTCCCGCGAAGCGTTATGCCGAGAAGCATGTGCCGGGCGAGTATACCATCATTCCCAATGGGGTAGATCTTAAACATTTTCACCTAGGGGTACCCCCTGTTGCAGAGTATCAGGATGGCCGACTCAACATTCTGTTTGTAGGGCGCCTAGAACCGCGCAAAGGTTTGGCTTACCTGCTGAAGGCTTATCGGCTAGCGAAAGCTGCCCACCCGAATATCCGCCTTATTATCGTAGGGCCGGGTACTTGGTTTCGGCACAAGTATAAGCTTCAGGCAAAGTTATCGAGGCTAAAAGACGTGGTCTTTGTCGGGCCGGTATCTTTCAATGATTTGGCGCGCTACTATGCTACGGCAGATATCTTTTGTGCCCCAGCTACTGGACGCGAGAGTTTCGGCATGGTGCTTCTCGAGGCCATGGCGCTCGGCAAGCCGATTGTAGCTTCCCGAATTGATGGTTATGCCTCGGTGGTCACCCATAATCAAGAGGGGTTGCTTGTGCCCCCTAAAGATGCAAATAGCTTAGCTCGTGCCCTAGAAAAGTGTATCCAAGGTAAGGAGTTACGAAAGGCGATGGGGGAGCGGGGGCTTGCTACGGTGCAGAGATATGACTGGCAGATTATTGCCCGGCGTGTGCTGGAACACTATCAACATGTTATCAAAAAAAACAGTAATGCGGTGCAGGATGGGCGCTGATCGACTGGCTTGGTGCTGCTTGTTATGAAGCCTACAACCTCGGCTGTTGACTGGCGGCACCGCTTGGTTAACCCTGTGACCGAGCGCATTGCTCGGGGGCTCGCACGGCTTCATATCTCGGCAAATACCATTACGGTTGTTGGCTTTATGATCGTGGTTGGGGCGGCAGCGCTCATCGTGACCCGGCATCTTTTATGGGCGGGGGTTGCTATGCTGGGTGGAAGTATTCTAGACAGCTTGGATGGGGCAGTTGCCCGCTTTACGGGGCGGGCCAGTTGCTTCGGGGCAATGCTGGACTCTGTTTTGGATCGGCTCTCTGAGGGGGCGATACTGGTGTCGCTGATATATATTACCTCAACCGACGGCCCTTCTTGGGTGGCGGCGCTAGCCGGAGCTGCTCTCCTTTTATCGTTCATGGTAAGCTATGCGCGCGCACGAGCTGAAGGGCTTGGTGTTTCGTGTTCGGAGGGCTGGTTTACGCGCGTGGAGCGAGTTATTGTTTTAGCACTGGGGTTACTCACGGGATATGTAGTTATTGCCTTGGCGGTGGTTGCCGTACTTAGTTTAATTACTTTCCTCCAGCGGCTCTATACCGTTTGGCGCAAGGCAGGATAGAAAGGAGCTCATATGTCTGTTGTTGCAGTTGTAGGAGGACAGTGGGGGGATGAAGGTAAGGGCAGGGTCATTGACATGCTTGCCGAGCGAGCCGATGCCGTGGTTCGCTTTTCCGGCGGAGATAATGCCGGACACACCGTCATCAACCCTCGCGGTACATTTAAGCTTCACCTGATTCCTTCAGGGGTATTCTATCCTCATTGCGTCTGTGTTGTCGGCAACGGCGTTGTGGTCAATCCGGACATCTTTATTAAAGAGCGCAATGATCTTATCGCCCGCGGGGTAGATACCAGCCGCGTCTTCATTAGTGACAGGGCGCATTTGGTGCTGCCCTACCATATCTTACTGGATGGCCTAGAGGAAAAGGCACGCGGCGTCAAGTCACTTGGCACTACTTTGAGAGGCATCGGCCCGGCTTTTGTGGATAAGGTAGCGCGCATGGGCATCCGTGCAATTGATCTTATGGACAAAGCTATCCTAAGAAACAGGCTAGAGTATGTACTAGAGTACAAGAACCAGCTTTTCACCAAACTCTATGGTGCCCCGCCGCTGGATTTTGAAGAACTATTTGAAATATGTGTTGGATATGCCAATCAGCTTAAAGACAACATCAAGGAAACATCGTCGCTGCTAAATGATTATATCCAACAAGGGAAGATGATCATAATGGAAGGTGCCCAAGGGGCATTGCTCGATACCGACTTTGGCACTTATCCGTATGCCACATCCTCTTCGCCTTTGGCGGCGGGGGGCTGTCTTGGGGCGGGGATCGGGCCGGTTAAACTGGATCGAGTGCTGGGTATTTTTAAGGCTTATTGTAGTAGAGTTGGCTCTGGTCCGATGCCGACGGAGCTTGCTGATGCTACGGGTGAGCTTATCCGCGAGCGCGGGCATGAATATGGCACAACCACTGGGAGGCCGCGGCGTGTTGGGTGGTTTGACGGGGTGGCAGCGCGGTTCTCAAACCGTATAAATGGCCTGACTGGTGTTGCCATTACCCGCCTTGATATTTTAGATACCATTGAAACCCTCAAGGTATGCACCGGATATCAGCTTAACGGAAACGTTATTAATGACTTCCCCGCTGATGTCGCAACGCTTAACCAGTGTCGCCCGATATATGAGGAGATGCCTGGCTGGCGTCAGCCTACCACCGAGGCTACTCGCCTGGAGGACCTGCCTTACGCTACCCGCGCATATATAGCTCGACTGGAGGAACTTGTCGGCTGCCAAGCAAACTATGTCTGTATTGGCCCGGTGAGGAAGCAAGCGATTGAGCTTGCCCCGGTTATATAGCCCCTGCAGCACGCAGCCAGTATTTTACTTGGATAACGGCAGCGGGTACTGAGCGGGCGGAACTTCGAAGTTAGCCAGGAAGATGGTTTCGTTTGTGTCGGCGATTACTGCCCAGATACCAGCGCCGATGATAGCTACGTTCCAAGAGTAGATGTGCTGGTCATCGGCATCTATGGCAGCCGGCAGAAGATATCCATCCCTAAGAGCTCTTACCTGCAGAATAAAAGCCTTATCTGCCAGTCCCAACGAAGCATATTCTGGGTTGGCGTTGACGTAATTACGCGCAAGCCAATCTCGTAACTCCTCAATAGAGAAAAAGTGACGCGGATCTCGGATTTTTCTAAGATCAGCAAGCGCAGCATCGCGTGCTAAACTAAGCTCGGTGTTCAACACCTCCAGATTGGTGAGCTTGGTCTTTGCGCTGGCTATGTCTGCTTGTAGCTGGCTAATCTGGGCGGCGATGTCGCTTTGTGTGCCACTAAGCAAAGCATTGATGATTGCAAGCTCCCCTTCTTTGGATGCGATTACGGCTTTTGCAGCATCCAGCTCGCTCTGTAAAGCATTTGCGCGGGCTTTTTCTGCGTCAAGTTGTCCCCGAGTGTCTGCGGCTCCGGCTTGGGCCGTAGATAGCTGGTTCTGCGCTGTGTTCAGATTGGCATTGATATTGTAAATGGTGATGCGGGCTTGGTTCAGCTCATCGTCTTTTTGGTAAATGAGCCATCCGCAATATCCGAGTCCACCAAGAGCAACGATGATTGCCAGGAAAGCTAAAAACCATTTCATGGGGACACCTCTCTAATCTAAGCACCAAACCCCTGATTATCCGAGTTTACACCATTCAGGCATTTCTGTATAGTTTCGATTGGAGAGGCTGCAATGTTCACTAGAATCCAAGTTGCGGTGTGTCTCAGACTGGGGATGGGCTGGATTGAGTTTGAAGAATGATTCGATTTCTGCCAAAGGAGAACTTTAATTACAAATAACGATTTACCCGAAGTAGCAATGCATCGCATAGCTGACATAGGTGGGTTAGGGAGCAACTGTAAAAAAGAAATATTTAGTTAAATTATCTCAAACGATTATTAGCTAACTTTTTCCGGTGGAAGACGTTGGTGATTATATAAACTTCAATCAATAGGGGTAAAGCCAAATGAAAAAGATAATCGGCATATTACTCGCGACTTGCATGATTGCGATAGGTGCATCATGTAATTCTGCAAAGCCTATTTCAGAGACGAATGTGATTGTACCAGCGAAGCTGTCGGTGGGGCAGCAAGAAATTGTGGACCTAGTTTCAATCGATGAGTATTCGACGGCAATATTTGACTACAGCGCAAAAGACACGTTTAACGGCCTTGAAATTTGGATCGAGTGTTATAAGAACGGAAAAATGTCTTATAGCTTCCATGGAATAGAGGTTGATCTAGATGGTGTGGCAGGCAATCGCAATGGACGCATAGGAATTGTGCTAAATCACAACCGAATGACGCTTGCAGTTGTCACCGATAGTCAGGAAAAATATATCGATGCAAAAACAATCGAGACCATCTCTTATACGGGGAGAGCATGGGGGCCCAAAAATGACACGGTAATCATTGAGAACGAAAAGGAAATTATTCTTTACGGTTATGCATTTTACGAAAAAGCAGACATCGCATACGGTGGGCAGGTGTGGAATGTACAACCCGAAATGTTGAAAAAGTGCCTTTACGCTTATCTTGTAAAATGTAAATTCTCAACCAAACATCTTGGCGGGTTAACTGCGGAAAAGATTGCCAATATAGCCAAGGATCACATCAAGGAAAACTGTTCACAGTATGTCATAGATACAATCATAAACTTTGATACTCCGATTGTTGAGGAAAATGTACAATGTTGGTGGAAAGAAGAAAAAGCACCATGGAAAGTTACCTTCAATGTCTTTAGTATATTGGGGCCGATAGTACTTTACTTTGATAATACGGGAAGTATGATAGGCTTTGATCTCAGGGTGTAGTGCAATATAGCCAGCAATTACTTCATTTATAGGAGCCTAGCAATAATTTTGTGCCGATGCCAATCTCCTTCCTAAAAAGCCTTAACCCTGCCCACTAATCGCATCCGAAACTGTGCCTGTGGCACATTGTCACTTTTGGAAGGTCATCCCGTAAAAGAGGCTCAGTCGTGCGGGAAACAAGGTGGACACCTCTAAATAGGCCGATTATGTGATGCTGTCCCAGAGAAAGCCGGTGAAACTAAGATATTTACCCGCAGCTAAACACAGATGCCGTTTTTAAGGTTATTATCTCCCCCATTATA
>CAYOAR010000078.1:0-8146 GCA_964402105.1 uncultured Dehalococcoidales bacterium | reverse complement strand
CGCCGGCGTTACCATCAATTACGAAGACGGCACTTCTGAAAAACTTGAGCATTTTGCATTAGCCGGTTCCACTGAAAATACTTGGTTTAAGGTGATGTACTCACCCGCAAAGAATGCCGATAAAGTGAAGCTGAACAACATGATCGCCGAGCTTTCAGCTAGCCTTATCGCCGCTATCAACCAGGATGAGTAGCTCTTAGCCGGTTACATCAGACTATCTTATCAAGCTCGTCACCTTGGGAGTAACCCATGCGCTTTACCTCGTATATAGCACATGGAATAGTTGCCATTTTTATAAAACTGGTTTCAGCCGAAGCTGGCTGCGCCTAATAATTAACCAAGCCCAATCACTAACCAATCTAGCAAAATATCCAGGTAATGTGGCTTGATCTGAGCCACCAATTGCCACCATATGCCGCCTCTGCTGGCATGGTGGGATGGTGGCCACCATGAATCGCTCAGCCTCACAACAACCGGTGACTTCTGAAAACCACTTGCGAAAGCACCGAGACACCAAAGATGCACACCCTCTTCCAGCACCCCACACATCCCCCACCCTACCCCCACTCCGCAGCACCCCAACATCTGCATAACCGTCTTGCCCATACACCCAGCCTCAAACCACTCGCCGCCCCCGCGCTCTTTTCCCCAGTTTCACCAGCTCATACCACAGCACCGATGCCCCCGCGAGCCCCATGACCAAAATGATTTGACCCGCCGAGAGAGGAGCAAGCTTAAGGAATCCGTTTAGCGGAGAATACAAAACGATTGCCAGCCCTAGGACAGTTATGACGTTTACCGCCCACATCACCTTGTCTTTGAACAGGCGCCGAGCCGAGGTAATGATGCTGTCGGCATCAGAGCTGTTGACTTGTACCAAAAACAAATTGGCGAGCATGATAACGGCAACCCCCATAGAGCGCGCCCCCGCCGAATCATCCGGATTTTGTGTGAGGGCAAAATAGTAGGCACCAAACGATGCCGCGCAGATGAACAGACCCTGCGCAACGCTTTTTAAAAGCGTTCCTGCGCTCAGCAGCTTCTTCTTCGGATCGCGCGGCCTCCGTTCCATTATGTTAGCTTCAGCCGGCTGCCGCTCCAGCACAACAGAACAAGTCGGATCAAGAACCAGCTCAAGCAGCACGACGTGTAAAGGGAGCAGCATAAGCGCGGCAGGCTGTATGCCAAGGAGCGGGGCAAGCAAAGCCGCGAGAGCAATGGGAATATGTATGGTAAAAACGTACCCTACCGCCTTCCTAATGTTGTCGTAAATGCGGCGTCCGTCCTTTACGGTATCCACAATGGTAGAAAAGTTATCATCCATGAGGATAAGATCAGCTGCTTCGCGCGCAACCTCGCTTCCGCGTTTTCCCATAGCGATGCCAATATCGGCATACTTAAGAGCGGGGGCATCATTTATGCCGTCACCCGTCATGGCCACAATCTCTCCGTTGTCTTTTAAAGCCCTCACGATGCGCATTTTATGCTCCGGCACAACACGGGAAAAGATGTTGACCGTTTTTACCCTGCTGCGGAGTTCCTCATCCGCCATGGCCTCAAGCATATCCCCCGTGATGACGGTCTCGCAGTTTTTCATGCCGATTTTGCGGGCAATCGATGCCGCCGTAATCCCGCCGTCTCCCGTTATCATGACCACCCTTATCCCCGCCCGGTAGCAGGTGGCAATATCACGCGCAACCGACGGCCGCGGGGGGTCAAGGAGCCCGACCAGCCCGCAAAGTGCGAGCGAGGAGTCCGTTATGGTTGCCGGAATGTCACCCTCACTCTTAAGCTTTGCCGCCGCAACGGCGATGACCCGGAGTCCTTGTTCGCTCATCTCGCGGATTTTGCTTTCGGCTGCCGTGCGCACCTCTTTTTTCATCCGGCAAATGGAGAGTATCCCCTCCGGCGAGCCCTTGGCGGCAAGTATTACCTCCCCGTCGTGATGCCAGACATGCCCCATCATTTTAAGCTCGCTGGTGAATGCATACTCGTTTATAAGCTTGCCGCCGAAAAGGTGGGTCTTGCGAATGCCGTGCTTTTCACAGTGGGCAAGCATGGCTTTTTCCATGGGGTCATATGTGTCAGCCTCACAGGCAAGCCCCATGATTTCGATAAGGTTTTCTTCGTCTCCGTCTGCCGCCCAGCTGTCGTGGACCGCCATCTGGTTCATGGTGATGGTCCCCGTTTTATCTACGCACAGCACCGATACCGCCCCCAGAGTCTCAATCGAAGGCAGCTTGCGCACGAGGGACTGCTTTTTGGCGAGCCGCCATGCCCCCATGGAGAGAAACACCGTAAGTATTACCGGGAACTCTTCGGGTATCATAGCCATAGCGATGGCAATTCCGGATAATATGCTTTCGATGAGCCGGTCCTGAAAGGCGTGTCCCGGAATGTTAAACCAAGTAATCACTCCGACAAGGGCGCATAACAAGGCGGCTATCCCCGCGCTTAGTTTTACCAGACTGCCGGTCTGTTTTTGGAGGGGAGAGTTTTCTTTCGGAGCCTTGGCAATGCTGGTGCCAATTTTGCCGTACTCAGTTCCTCCGCCGATTTTATCAACGCATACCACCCCCGAGCCTTGGGTAACAAGTGTTCCGGCATAGAGGTAATCTTTGCGCCAGTGACCTGGGGAGGGATCTGCATTTTCAGATATTGTTTTCCACACCCCTTCGGACTCACCGGTCAGCATCGACTCATCGACACACAGATCGCTGCACCGGATAATAAAACCGTCGGCGGGTATTTTTACTCCCTCATGCACTGTTATGACGTCGCCGGGAACAAGATCGGCGCTTGCGATTTGGCATTCGCGGCCGTTGCGCAACACTCTAACGTGGGGTGCAGAGAGATCTTTTAAGGCATTTAGGGTTTTGTCTGTTTTCCACTCTTGAATAACGTCAATACCGATGATGCCGATGACGAAAACGAACAGTAAAAGCCCGTCGCCCGTTTCCCCGAGAATGAAGTAGATAGTTGCGGCTGCAATGAGGAGGAGAAACATCGGCTCGCTTACGATGTGGAATATCTTTACTAAATAGTTTTCTTTCTTTTGGGAAAAGAGCTCGTTCCTGCCGTACTTTAGCTGAAGCAGCTTTGCCTCTTCGCTTGTGAGCCCGCCGGGATTAATGCCTCCGCTCGCCATACCAGCTACCTCCAAAGTGTTATCCAGGGCATCGCTTTCTTGGTTGCCGCTCGTATTCTGTTGGATGCTAATTAATGCTATGAGGACATATAAAAACGCACCCGCGGAACACTACTGTCCCACGGATGCGTATTGCTCACCCGCTGCCGCGCCACGGCGGCCCAGCCCCATAAACCTATTTGGTTTATCGCCTGCTCAGTTTGCGTAATAGTTTACATACAACGTTCCGCTAGTGCAAACATAACTCAATGCAGCCACAATGCGGCGGGTCTGTTGTCGTCTCCGTTTAGGGTTTTGTAGAAGTCGGCAAGCCGCTCTGTGCGTAACTGCTCCCAACGGTTATCGTCAGCTTCCCGGCGTAGACGGGCGGGGAAACTTCTCCGTTCGCAAAAAGACGCAGTTCCCATATCCCCTCTATCGACGGCGCAGTAAATACGCGTGTCGACGTTCCCGTACCGCGGTGCCAGTAATAAACTCTGCCGTCAGCTCCGTCGTATGCTAGCATAACCTCGTGGTAGGGGTCGTCGGGGCGACACAACGCCACGGCGATGATATTGTTAATGTTGTCGTTGGCGCCAATCCCCGATACCGTGGTCGTGAATTTTTCGCCGGGGTCGAAATTCGTTTTTTCAATGGAAAGGGCGTAGTTTACCTCAACCGCTTTCGGCAGCTCAACGAGCTTGTTCGTAGTTGGCGGCTGTGTCGTGGTCGAGGTGTTGCCGATCGAAAATTCGCACCCGGCGGAAGCCACCGTCAGCATGACCGTCGCTATGACGAGGGCGAGGATTTTTGTTATGGATGGTTTCACTTGTTTTGCATCTCCTTTTTGAAAAAGTCGTAAGGCTGAATATCGTATCGGCGCAACTGCCTAACAATTAATTGTACCATTAATTGTACCATGGGATACTCGCGCTTGTATTCCCCTACTTGTAGTATACTCATCGTTTAAATGGCGGGGTACATTCGGTTTCCTATGATTAGATGGTGTTTTTGGCCCCAGATTATTTTCCAAACCACACGGGTCTTGCGGCATTTCACCATATAGTGCACGCTGCCCATGTATCTGCCGCATCTCAGCAATCCTTGCCGACAGACAGGCCTGCGTTCTCTTGATCCGTTTGTTGAGGATGCGCCAACTCGCTTATTCCGTCTGTCTTTGCGCCATTTTCTAATGAGCGGTAACTATGTGACAATGACAGCAAGCTATCTTTTTCAAATATTTGCGTTATAATAAGAGAACAATGTCAACAAAGTACGCCCTCCTCCGAGAGATACTTATCACCCTGCTCATGGCAGCAGTGGTCTACTTCGGGCTCAACTTCAGCCTGCAGAGTGCCGTCGTCATCGGGCAGAGCATGGAGCCCAATCTGCATGACGGCGAGAGAGTGCTCATCAGCAAGCTTGCCTACCGTTTCGGCGGTGAGCCCAAACGGGGGGACGTTATCGTCTTTACCCCACCAAAACAACTGGGGGCAACCGGAGGTTATGTTAAACGCGTCATAGGACTGCCAGGGGAGAGAGTGGAGATTAATAACGGCTCGGTGTATATCCACCAGACAGACGGAACCAGGATACTCCTTGATGAAAGCGCCTACCTGAATGTTACCATCATCGGGAACTACATCAGCGGGGTAATCCCCAAAGGTGAGTACTTCGTCATGGGGGATAACCGCAACAACAGCGGCGATTCCAGGAGTGGCTGGACAGTGCCGAAGTCAGATATCATCGGGCGGACGTGGGTGGTTATCTGGCCTCCGTCGAAATGGGGGCTGGCGCCCAACCATAAAGTTGGGGTTCGGGAATAGCAAGCATAGTGCAAAATACTATCCGGTCGTGTAAAATACCACCTGATAGTTGGTTAGGTACCAGAAGCTGCGGACGGCAGTCCAGCTTTACGCAATAGCTAATGGCAAAATACGACATCCTTGGCGGGTAAGATGAGATACTTTTTTTCCAAACTGGCCAACTGGCAATACTTCGGGCTCCTTGTTATTGTTCTGGCATCTTTCTTTCTTCATATAGCCGTCATCACCAACCCACCCGACCAACTCATCTTTGATGAGGTTCACTACATCGAAGACGGGCGCCGTATCATGAGCGGCTTTTCGGAACGCAACGAGCACCCGCCTTTGGCTAGGCTCATTATCGCCAAGGGTATAGAGTACATCGGCGATAACCCCTGGGGCTGGCGCATGCCGCCCATAATCCTGAGCACCATAGGAATTATTCTTTTCTATAACATCTGCACCCGCTTGAGCCGCAGTCACCGCATCGCTTTCCTCGCAACTTTTTTCCTTGCTTTTGAGAACCTTTACTACATCCACTCCGGCATGGCTATGCTGGACATCTACGCCGTCTTCTTTATGATTCTTGCTTTCTGGCTGTATCTCAAAGGACCGAATTGGTGGTGGGCTGCCGCCATAAGCGGAGCGGCGGCGACTCTCTCCAAGTTCTCGGGGCTGTTCGTGTTTATAACCATCGGACTGCACTGGCTATATACGGAACGAAAAGCCTTGATATCTTTGGTGCGCCCCTCCGCCGCACTGCCTGAGCCTGCCGAAGAGGCCCCGGCTACTCCGGCTGCCGAGGGCGCCGTTGCGGAACCTGTTAGCGCCGCAAATCTTGCCAAGAGTTCTCGACGCGAAGACTATCGGCGCATATTGGTCTTTCTCTTATCCATGCTTTTTGCACCGGCTGCTTTTTTGCTGCTCTATGCCGTCTGCGAGTTCTTCATTTGGGGATATTGGAGAGATCTCTCCGCCCAGATAAGCACCGCTCTTTCCGGCACCAACAGCATCAAGTTCTCCTACGATGGCGCCTACCCTTCCCGCCCTTGGGAATGGTTCCTCTCCCCCATCAACGCTTTCAGCATATACAAGTGGGCTTTTTCCGGCGGGAAAGAAACGATTGGACTCTTGGGTTACGACTGGCCGCCTTGGGGGCCGCATATCACCGGCATGACGAGCCCTTCTATTTGGCTCTCAAGCCTTATCGCCCTGCCTTGGATAATTTGGAGCGCCATGAAGCGCAAGCTCTACGTCATCATGCCCGTTGTTTGGTTCATAGGTGTGGGGGTAGTGCCCACCCTGCTTGCTGGGCACGTAAGCAACTCTCTCGCCGCCGTTATTTCCTACGGCTGGTATGCCCTGATAATCCCCATCATCTTCTTCATGAAGAACACCACGGCTAAGGACAACACCGTTGCCTTTGCCCTTTTCTGGATTGTCGGGTCTTGGGCTGCTTGGATACCGCTCTCCATTCTTACCGACCGCATCACCTATTCTTTCTACTATCTTCCCACCATTCCCGTTCTCTGTCTGGGGGCAGCCCTCCTCCTTAATCGCGGCTTGGCTTACGCCGAAAGCCCGCGCAACCGCGACTTCCGGGGTTTCATCAAGGGTTTCATCAAGGCAGGAGTTGGCATCTTTATCTTCTTGCACCTCATCGCTTTCTGCCTTCTCGTCCCAAACAACCTCTACATCTCTATACCAACTGCCATCTTGGTGCTCGCTTTCTGCCTGGACTTCTTGCTTTATAGCTACCAGACCATGATTTCGGTCACCATTGCCGTAACGACGGGGGTTTTATTCCTCCGCTTTGTCCTTTACCGCTTTTTGGAGAGGTGGTTTGGTACCGAAACCATTATCGGGCTCTACCCTGCCAACCTCTGGTTCTGGGCAGTAGGAGCCGCCTCCACTCTTATCGTTATGTTCGTTGTGTTTGGAGTGCTTAGGCGCTTTGTATTCCGCCGTGTCGACGCGTCAGCGCCGCCACCGGAGGTTTGGCCTTGGGAAAATGGAGGGCAAACAGGTTAGGTTTGCCGGAGACCGGCAAAGGGTTATTTATTTAGCAAGCTAGAAATCAAATATACCACCTGAACGGAGGGAGACTATGGATATGGATATGGTATGGCTGCGCGATCTGATTATTATCATCACGGGCGTTATTGAGATTTTGCTCCTTATTATCGTCGGCATCTTGGCAATGGTCGTTGTCCATCGCATTAAGAAAGTAAGTAAATCCGTCGAGAAAATATCCGACTCTGTTCAAGAAGTGGTTACTTCTGTTAAGGCTACCACCGACAACGTGGCCTCGATGTCCAGCTTCGCCCGCTCGGAGATGGCTGAACCGCTGAACGTGACCGCCGACTTGTTGCAAGGGGTGCTTAAAGGGCTGAATGCCGTATTGGGGTTTTTTAAGAAAAAGGACAAGAAAAAGACAAAGTAAGGTACTGTTCGGCTTTTGCCTGCCGTGACCCCAATACAAGGGGAACTCCCGGTTTGCGGTAAGAGAGCGGCAAATTTAGGGTATTTACCATCCGGTCGAAACCGGATAAAATAGAAAAGGAGATTATTAATATGGAACAAGGAGCGCGTGAAATGCAACAGCAAAACATGGGTGGTCTCGGTTTAGGCTTCATCTTGGGAGCCATAGTCGGTATTGGCATAGGCATGCTTTATGCCCCTCGGTCAGGCATCGAAACCAGAGCGATGCTCTCCGACAAGGTAGATGAGCTTAAGGAAAAGCTTGACGAAGCCGTGGATACCGTAAAGAACAAGGTTGAGGCTCTCACCGAACACGCCGAACAGGCTACGTAAAGCCACAAGGCTTTATAGTAAGAATGGAAACCCATGCTCATCCTTAAAATACTAAGGGCGAGCATGGGTTTTGTTGTCATCTCGCTCCCCGCGCCCACACTATCCATGTTTTATGCATAGAGGTAGTGGAAGAAATATACCAACCAGTCTATGCCTAGCACGCCACGAGTGTAAGGGCAGGCACTGCCTAAAATCCGCTCGGCAAATACAGCTTCAATTATGGTTTGCTTGATAGATGTCAACCTGATGAAATAATACTCAAACAAGGACATATGACCAAAAAGGCTTTTTCCCAAGCACTACGCCGAGGACTCGGTTGCGCGATTATCGAACTTAAAAAGAATCCAAATCCCGCCGGGAATCGGGACATCGTATTGCGCAATTGTTTCCGCGTATTTGC
>CAYOAR010000077.1:0-5332 GCA_964402105.1 uncultured Dehalococcoidales bacterium | reverse complement strand
CATAGAGTCTTCGATGGGGTAGAGCTTTTTGGAGGGAGCCTCTAGGGGATATCCGGTGAGGCCTAGGGCAGTGGAAATACCGGCCGCCTTGGTTGCAGACGGTGGCTGCCGTCCGGCTGCGATAATCTCACTGGTCATCTGGATGGTTTCTTTGGTTATGGGACTAAACATTCGACTTTCTCCTTAGTTTTATTCTGATAGCGTGGGAATCAGGCGCCAAGGGAAGCTGATGACTTCCTCAGGCGTGAGCGATGCTTCCTCGGGGTTTTCCTCGGTTACGGTGTCTTCCTCGGGGACTGTAGGTTCGACAGGTGCTGTCTTTTGTTTGGGCATACTATTCTCCTCGTGTTATTTACCCCAAGTCGGGTCTGTAGCCGCGCACCGGCGGCTGAGGTCCGCGGGCAATGATTTCCTTTATAGACTCTTCGCCCGCTTGTTTTTCCAGCCAGAGCTTGATGTTGGGGTCTGTTGCTTTTTGAGCGAGCCGGCTGATGGTCGCGCTCTCGGATTCGCCGATATCCATGCGGGGGTTAACGCTCTTGACATCTCGCAGCACCGGTCCCTCGCCGGCCGGTTGTGCCTCAATCTTCGCCAAGCGTTCTTCGAACCTCTTCAAGGCTCCTGTAACGCTGCTTGTCATCGTGGCTATACCGTCCAACTGAGCTTTTATGCTGCTCAGGTCAAGATCAAATACTGCTTTAGCTCCCTCTGGTGCCGGCGCCGGAGCGGGTGCGGACGCCTCAGCCGGAGACTCCTCTTGGATCTTCTGCCCGGACAAACACCGATCGCAGCTCTCCTTCAGAGCTACCAGCATCTTCACCACTTCGGCCGGCAGCTGGGGCGTACCTTCCCCTGCTTCCTTAGGTGCATCTGCCGCCTCTTTCGCAGCTTCCTCGGGGGCTTCCTCGGACTTCGCGGGAGGGGCCTCTGTTTCGGCCTTAGGCGCTTCGTTGTCGGGCGCCTCTTTGCCCTCTACCGGTTTGTCTTGATTGTCTTTTTCGGGTTTGGGGGTTTCTTCTGATTTGGTCGCCTTCTTCATGTCACCGTCCTTGTTAGTTATTGTGTCGCCGCTTGCCGCGGCGGGATCACCTGTGATAACCAGTCCCTTGGCTGCCAGATCCTCATCAGGTATACCCACGGCTTTGAGGTTGGCGATAGCCTTGAACATAGTGATTGATGCCAGAGGATTTGCCGGCGTCGGAGTAAGCGAGATCTCCATGATTGGCCAGCGGGTTATCTCGCCCGTGGACTTCCTCGCTGCGAGCTGAGGGATGGCGCCCGAGGAGAAATAGAGCACTCCCCGCTTGATCAATTCCTCGATTTGGTCCCAATATTTCTGCGCCTTGTTGAGCTGGCACTCAACCCACAGTCCAGCATCCCTAATCTCGGCTCTGGTCTGGATGCCGCATATCTCGGCCCCCTTGGTCTCATCGACCCCGTGGTGGTAGAGAACCGGGCGGCTGCCAAACCAATCCAAGCAGAAATCGGTAGCAGGAGTGAAGAAGTCACCCTGTACGTCTTTGCCGGCAAATGGGCCGCCGAAAGGCGCTCCCCAGCCTCCGATAATGCCCTGTTCTTCATCTAGGAACTTGACTGCCATTGCTTTGCGCTTCATGCACCCTCCTGCGGCACTGCCGTATTTCTGACTTGAATTAAGAATGGAGTAAATGGCACGTTGTCGACATCTTCCTCAAATGCCACGAACTGCGCCCAATACTCGCCGTGTTTATCAAATTCACCCTTTTTAATCAGATATTCCACCTTGCCTTCCTCGGCATCAGTAATCACGCACTTGCCGTTTATTAGCAGCTCATTTGGATCTGTCTGCCGCCACAGCCGAAACGTCACAGTTTTCCCCTCGAGGTTGTAGGGAGTTTTGCCATCAGGCTGGCAGAGTTTCCAAGCGAATGGAACACCGAAAGTGCCCTTATAAATAATCATTATTCCCCCGTCATGGCACGGCTGGTGCCGGTAAGTTCTGTGTAAGATAACCCTTCCATTTTGCAGGACGCTGACTCACCGGGAATGCACTTCCGGCGCTTGTTCCTGCCAACCGAAACCGTTATCACCGACTTGCAGGCAACCAAGGCTTGTCTTAAAACGCCCCAAGCGCGGCTCGCGGTAACGACGCTCTTGGTCTTAGTAGATGCCTGTTTCGCCAGCGTCCATGCCCTGTTGGCAAACAGGGTGTTTTTGGTTTTGATAGCCGCCTCACGCTTAGCCGTTAGTTGCCGCTCGCCACTGGCTTGGTTCTTGGTGATAATTCTTGCCGTGAATACATAGCCGCTGGGCACAACGACGTGTTCCCAGATGGCTGTTAAAATGCTCTTGGTGGTTGTCGCCGCCGTTCTGACTGCCGCCCATGCCCTATTGGCGGTGACAGTATTCTTGGTGGCGACAGCTGTTGTCCTTACCGCGTCAACCTTGCGGCTGGCAGTAATTGCGTTGTTCGTTCTTCCGAACGATGCCCTCGATGCGCTCCACGTCCTCGCCGATGTGACCTTGTTGGCTGTTGCGAGCAGGGCCGTGAACGCATCCCCGACACTGCCAGCAAGGTAATCGTATGCCGCGCTGAGAACATTCTTTGTTTTTGTTGCCGTTTCCCTAGCGGCTTGCCATGCCCTACTGGTAGTTATGGCGCTCTGGGTTTTGGTCTGCGCCGCCCTGCCGAATGTAGCGAGTCTTGTGCCAATAGTGACGTTCTTGGTTCCGATGGCATATTGTCTGTTGAATGCGCCGAGGCGAGAGGTAGCAAGCAGGGTGGTGGTGGAGATGTTGGTTGCATAGTCGTAGTTGGTATTTATCGTGCCGGTGGCATAGCCCAATAGGTAGAACGGATTACCACTTGTCGTATTCCCCTCCACCACTCCACCCGGCGAGGGGACAACAGCACGAGAGCCTTCCCAGAATGTTGGGTCTTGCGACCCGCCTGGCCGGAGAGCGCCGCCCCCCGTGAACTCAAAAAATGTGACAACAGCCTGCGGTATCTGCGGAAGCGGTGAAAACGTGCCAAATGTGCTAGGGTTCATAACTGTCGCATTAGCACTGAATACAGCTCCATCTGTGATATATCCGGCTTCTTTTATGTCCGAGGACATGGCTATTTGTTGATAGCAGTCAACGACGCCTAGAGCGGAGCAACCCATAATTACGCCAACAGCACCTCCCCCACTGCAAGGCCGATTGTCCGTTGAACCGCTCATACGCCAGCCACGTGCGGACATCGTCGCAAGCACATGGTATATCCCGCCAATAGCCCCTTGTGGTAATGCAGTCATCGCCTGCCACCCAGTCTTGGTTGGCCCGCGGGATATCCGGTTTGTGTATAGCGTGACCCCTGTGGTTGTATACCCGATTATCTGGATGGTATCGTCATTTGCCGCCGCATAGAGTTGGAATACACCGAGACTGTTTACCCCAACCAGCGGATAAATAAAGGCGCCAGAGCCAGAGGCTGTGGAGTAACTAGTATCCGTTGACCCACCCATGCGCCAGCCAATGGCAGTATTCAGCGCCATTTTGATACGCAGTATTACCCCAGTTACATCAGATGGTAAATTACTGACATAGCTGTTTATGTTGTAATTAACCCACTGCGCAGTTGTAGTAACCGTAACTGGCACTGGTGGGTTTACAAAATGGAAACTCTGAGCCATGTTAGCCCCTTATCGTTCCCCCGACGGTGATATTGATTTCCCTGGCTGGGAGAGTAATCCCTCTTTCTGCCGCACGCGCTTCGAGCACCTCAAGTTCAGCGGCCACAGACTCCAAGATAGCCACTCTTTGGGCTACCTGTTCCTCAATGGAAACTTCCTCGTACAGCCCCGCGGCGATAGACCGCTCATAAAACTCGGTCCAGAGTTCGTGTTCGGCAGCTTGG
The DNA here is from genome assembly GCA_964402105.1 of uncultured Dehalococcoidales bacterium. GTDB lineage: Bacteria > Chloroflexota > Dehalococcoidia > Dehalococcoidales > UBA1222 > WRNP01. Next base: position 1,452 of record CAYOAR010000077.1, on the reverse strand, counting down.
TATTCGTCAAACTCCTGTTGGGTGTATTGCCTGCGAGAGCCGTCTGGATTTAGGTAGAACGCCCTGCCACGTGTTTCGCACCCAACCCTCCATTCCTCGTCCATAGCCAGTTTCACAGCCAGCTCTTCGGGCGTGAGTTCAAACTCGGCCTTTTGACGGTATTGAGATGCCGGATCAATGACAATCCCTATCCCGCCGCCGATTTCCTTGCCGCCGATATCTTTGCCGCCTAGGTCAGGCATTTAAGCCCCCGTCATCTGGCACTTGAAAGTCTGGGTGATGGTGTCGCCCGAGATAGCGTTGACCACCGCAGGCCAGCGGTGCCATGCCCACAGGTCGCCGGCAGCAGATGCCGACAGAACACCGGCCCCTGTAATAGACACCGTTGCCCCAACGTTAAAGACGGCCTGCCATTGGGTAGTATCGTTGGTAACAGCCGTGGTCACATTAGTTACCGTGGCTGCTTTGCGGGCAACCCCTGTTTCGGTAGCCTCGGTAGCCAGCGCGTTGGTAGTAGCGGAGAATGCGTCCATGTTGCCCTTGTCGAGGGCAACCCAAGCACCCTGCCCGGCTAGAAGCGATGCTCCTTTTACCCATAGTTTCTGAGTCCCTGAACTGCCTTCAGCCATTTTGATTACCTCCAAAATATCGTTATTAGTGAGAAACCGATTGAGATGGGATTGTACTTGCCTTGCCTGTAGGACTGCGGTGCGTATCTGGTGCGGTGTTTGGTGAGCCAGTTGCACCGGTGAGCCTCGTATCTTTCGAGGTGCTTCGGGAATGGGTCACGGCAGGCATAGACCAGCTTGCCGTTGTTTACGAGTTCCATACTGGATGATGACACTGCCCCGGTGGCAGAAACCGCTGTACTCAAGGGGCGAGTTCCTGAACGATGGTGATGCTTATGCCGATAATAGGCCTGCCGCATTTCTTCGACGGAGGCGGTTCGGGCTTTTCAGGTTCCTCGGGTTCGGGGTCTTCCGGCTCTGGTTCTGGCTCTGGTTCCGGCCCGAGGTCGGTAATTATCATGTTGTAATTCCCAGCCGAAAATACGCTGAATGTTAAATTTGAAATGTTGACGTTCACGCGCTTCACATTCGGATCATCTGGCTGTTGTGTCGTATTTGTGCGATATGCGGGGAGGGTTGTGAAGCCTTGCCTAGCAAACACATTTACTACATATTGACCATCAGTTTTAATTGCTGCCGCCCCAAAAGTACACGCGTACCAACCACGCGACGTAATTACCGGAGTATCTTCTGATTTCGCAATCAGCTCAGTGCTGGCACCCAGCTTGTCGGCATATTTGAAGATAATGCAATCCCAACCATATGTCCCAGTTCCACCAGAGTCAAGCTTAACTTCATAGCGGTGCCCAGCTACCATGTTAATGGGGCCGTTCCCTACCCCGGTATGGTTAGTTGCTGCATACATAGGCCCAGATTGCAAAGT
>CAYOAR010000076.1:0-2207 GCA_964402105.1 uncultured Dehalococcoidales bacterium | reverse complement strand
AAACACGGCGAGAACCACCTACTTCCCTGCCGCAGCCTGTCCGGAAACTCCTGCCTGCTGGGTGTAAGCCACCACAGCCGCGGCGGCAGCTATGCGCTGATTTTCGCCGAAGATGTTGGAGAGTTTTTCATCCAAGGGTTTTTCCTGCTCCATAACCCTCTCCATATCATCGATGAGGGTCGTTTCATGTTCAAGAAAAGCGGTGGTGAGATCACCCGAGATGAAGTGGGGGTTGATCATGACTGCTTTGTGGAATGGGATGTTGGTCTTGACCCCTACGATGATGTACTCGTACAGTGCCCGGCGCATGCGAGATATCGCCTCTGCCCGGTCCCTCCCCCAGACGATAAGCTTGGAAATCATGGGGTCGTAGTAGTGAGGAATGGTATAGCGGCTGTGCACGCCGCTGTCCACCCGCACCCCAATACCGCCCGGCGAGCGGTACCCAAGCAGCTTACCCGTGGAAGGAGCGAAGCCATGAAGCGGATCCTCGGCATTGATGCGGCACTCAATCGCCCAGCCGTTAAGGCGTATGTCTTGCTGCGTAAACGACAGCGGCATTCCCTGGGCGATGCGAATCTGCTCTTTTACGATGTCAATGCCCGTAACCATCTCGGTAACGGGGTGCTCAACCTGAACCCGAGCGTTGGTTTCCATGAAATAGAACTTGCCGCCCGAGAAGATAAACTCGACGGTGCCGGCACCTTTGTAGCTCACCCATTTCATGGCTTTTACGGCGATTTCGCCCATCTGCAACCTCAGTTCGGGAGTAATAGCAGGCGACGGGCTTTCCTCTATGAGCTTTTGATAGCGCCGCTGGATGGAGCACTCGCGCTCGCCCAAGTAAACCACGTTCCCATGGCTGTCGCCAAGTATCTGAAACTCGATATGACGCGGCTGCGAGATGAACTTTTCAATATAAACATCGGCAACACCGAAGGCTTTGCCCGCCATAAGCTGAGCATCGGCAAGCGCCTGCTGAAGCTCGGCCTCACAGGCCGCAACTTTCATGCCGATACCGCCGCCGCCGCCGCATGGTTTTACAATCACGGGATAACCAACCTCGCCCGCAAGCTCTTTCCCTTGGGCAAGGTTGGTAATGGGAGCATCGCCCCCCGGTACCACCGGAACACCGGCACGCTTCATTTCCTGCCTAGCTAGTACCTTGTCACCCATAAGCTTAAGTACCCTGGACGAGGGGCCAATGAAAGTCACCCCCGCCTTCTCGCAGGCATAAGCTAGGCTGGGATTTTCCGAGAGAAAACCATAGCCGGGGTGGATAGCCTGTGCCTGGCTTTCCTGTACAACGGCCATTATTTTATCGATATTCAGGTAGCTTTGGGCTGCCTGAGCCGGACCGATGCAGTACGCCTCGTCGGCATACTTAACAAACAGAGCGCCCTTATCCGCCTCGGAATAAACGGCAACGGACTTAATATTCATCTCGCGGCAGGCCCGCATGATGCGGATGGCAATCTCGCCGCGGTTGGCAACCAAAATCTTGGTTATTTCCATAGCTTTATTCAATCACCATGATAATGTCTTTGGCATTGACCAGTTCGCCCTCATAGGCAAAGATGCCAGTGACAGTCCCGTCTTGAGGGGCAGGAATTTCGCTTGCCATCTTCATAGCCTCGATGGTCGCCATGACGCTCCCCGCCTTGACCTTATCCCCAATCTTGGCACGGATGGAAAGGATCATGCCGTTCATGGGCGCAAGCACGGCTCCTTTATGGTCACGGCTGGGCTTGGCGGGCTTGGCAGCGGGGGCCACCCCCGTTACCTTGCCCGTAAGGGGTGATACCTTGACGGTAAAGACCTCACCGTCGACATCCACGGCAAACTCGGAGGCAACGGCGGCGGGGACTGCCGCTGGGGCGGGGGCTGCGGGGGAGGCAATAACCTCCTCTTTCAGTTCGCCCCGCAGGAACTTGGCCGCTATCTCGGGGTACATAGCGTAGGTTAAGACGTCCTCCGGTTTTTTAATAAGGCCTAGCTTCCCAGCCTCCTCCCGGGCTTTCGGAAGCTCGGGAGAAAGGAGGTCGGCGGGGCGCCCCGATATCGGCTTTTCCTCGCCGATGATTATTTTTCGGATCTCGGGATTTATCTCGCCTGTCACCGCACCATAATGACCCAAAAGGTAATTCTTGGTTTCTTTGGTAACCTGCTTATAGCGTCCGCCCATGAGCACGTTGAGTACGGCTTGG
>CAYOAR010000075.1:0-2210 GCA_964402105.1 uncultured Dehalococcoidales bacterium | reverse complement strand
TTAGCCAACCAATCCTATGCGACACCGCACTAAGCAGCAAGGCATCTGTTATATACTCATCATTGCGCCGATGAAAAACGGGAGGTTTGTTTCACAATCTAAAAGCATATAGACAAATGGACGATCAAGATGAACTACTTTTGATGTCTGCATCGTGACAGTCTTGCCGATAACGACGATCCCCACAGCCGCGGCTTTCGTGCCTGCCGGATCAACAGAAATAAATGTCTTATGAATAAGTGTGCTGATAAAGAGATTCTCACCCGGAGCATAGCCCAGCTTCGTGAGGTTGGCTAGATGTTCGTTAAAAGCATCCCCCATCCCCAATCCGCTCATAATATCGCTCATCTCAATATCAAAATCGCTCTTAAATACGGGGATGGCGGCACTCACTTCAATATTCTGGGCATTGCGCAGAGTGCTGGCCAGTCCTTCTCCAGTCAATCCAGAAATGTACTCATCGATAGACACTCCCTCGTTATAGGAAGGAGGGCAGCAAAAGCATACCTACCACCGACGTAATACTTCAGAAAACCGGTAGCATTGCCATCATCAAGGTAAACACTCTCATCACTATACATCATCTTTGCATTCTGCTTATTACCTGACAGAGCAGTGAAAAAACCATCCTGTACCTGGCTCTTTGTATAGGCATCCTGCCATTTGGCATCGAAAGCTATGGCATTGATAAGAAACATGACAGAAGTGGGATCTATCCGCCCTAGAGCGTCCTTTATCATGCCATCAGGTTTGTCGCTCACCCAGCCATTTATTGCTTCGAGGGTACTATGGTCAAATGGTGCCTTGTAAATGGATGCCTTGTAGTAATCTGCATTGACCTGGAGAAAAGACCTATTCACCACGAATGGGTCTGCGTTGTTAATCCATATGGAGTTGGCAATACTAAACTTGCTGTCTTTCCCCGAGGCAATGTTGTTCATATATGAGTATAGATATGCATTGAGCTCAGGAACAGAAAGCCCAAAAACGTCCTCCATCTGGGCAAGGGTATTGCCATCGGCACCATTAGCCGTCATAGCAAGGGCATAGAGTACGCAAAGCGGCGAAATCAGTGAATTTTCGTCAGGAGGCGCGCTTTGCTGAAACAGCTTCACGGCAAAATCAATCACCGCCGAGTAGCTTTTTACGGCATCATAGCTAGCATTGATTCTATTGGGCTTGATCCCCGACATGAGATCAATTGCCCCAACAACCGCAGGCGTACGGCAGCCAGACAGAAAACTTAGTGGGGCTGAAACCAATAAAATGACACCGAGAACTGTGGTAATCAGTCTTTTTCCCATATCCACCTCTCTATATTCACGGGAGTCTCGGAGCTTGTTATTCGCTTGTTGGGCAAAGCAAATCGGCGCGGTGTAATAGTGCTTTTTCGCACGCGGCACTATTAAGATGATATCGTGGTGGAGAGGGCAGGATTCGAACCTGCGAAGCCCGTCAGGGCGACAGATTTACAGTCTGTTCCGATTAGCCACTCCGGCACCTCTCCCCGATGCCTTGGAAGGGCAACCTTCCTTCCGGCGAAGAAAGACCGCCGCTTAAGCAGTGTATTCAAGCCCGAGAGGGGACTCGAACCCGCTAACCTACCGATTACAAGTCGGTTGCGCTACCGTTGCGCCACTCGGGCATCTAAACCGGCTACCAGAACACTCGGCAGCCCAAGCTTTTCATGGCGCCTAAGGAGGTATTATAACCAATGTTTCCGCATGTCGTCAACCGACACAGGCACGACAGGCACCAATGAGATGGCAGACTCATAAACCGCAGCAATGCGCTTTGTAATCGTTGTCCAGTCAAAAGATATCGCCGCAGCTCTTATCAGGCGCACCTCCTCAAGCCCCCGCCTCTTATTCAGTACTCGCTCCAAAGCCAACGACAGTGCCTGCGGGGCGCCATCTGCGATAATGCCATTGGTGCCGTTAATCACCGCAGGGGCAACCCCTACTCGGGTAGAAACCACTGGTGTCCCGCAAGCGAGTGACTCCAGGATAACAAGGCAAAAGCTTTCATAGTAAGATGCAACCGCCGTGACATCAGCAGCATTGTAATATAGAGGGAGGGAATCCTGCCGGACAGCACCCAAAAACTCAATGGGCGCGCCTATCCCCAGTTCCGCAGCAAGCAGCCGAAGCTTCGCCACTCCGGCGTGGCTATGGGCATCCCCGCCAACAATAATAAGCCTGGCATCGGGC
>CAYOAR010000074.1:0-8635 GCA_964402105.1 uncultured Dehalococcoidales bacterium | reverse complement strand
GTTTTACGCAAGAACGGGGGGCTGATCTGGCAGCCCACCAGCCTGTCTAGGATACGCCGTGCCTGCTGAGCATCCACCATGCGGATGTCAAGTTCTCGCGGATGGGCAAACGCTGACTTGATGGCGGTGGCGGTTATCTCGTGGAATACAACGCGCTTGAAAGGAATGTGTCCGACCTCTGTTACTTGGGATAAGTGCCAGGCGATAGCCTCACCCTCGCGGTCAGGATCGGTTGCTAGATATACGGTATCCGCTTTTTCTGCGGCGCTTTTAATCTCTTTAACTATCTGACTCTTGTCACGGGAAACGACATATTTAGGTTGAAAATTGTGCTCTACGTCTACCCCAATGCGGCTCTTGGGTAAGTCGCGTACATGTCCCATGGAGGCCTTGATGACATAGCTTTTACCTAACATGGTGCTCAGGGTGCGGGCTTTGGCTGGAGATTCTACTATGACTAAGCTTTTTTTCATTACTGTCTTTCTAGTTCGGTGTCCTTTACTTTGCTTGTTTCAATGATACCATTTTGCATTATAACTAAAAGAATCAGCTCATCCTACGGGCTGGTATTATTGCATTGAGATCTGAACTTCGCAGCCCTGACAGCTTTATCGATTATTAGGCGTTAGCCAATTGCTACAATTTAAACATCTGCAGGGCTTTATTTACTATGATGCTTGTCCTGTTCGTTATCTTTTCGACAGTCCACTCATCCTCGGCAGACAAAACTTTATTCAAATTGAGACCGTTCCTGTAGCCGATATAACTGCCATTGGCATCCTGCCGGTCGCGCTTTTCTACGAATGGTTTATTGGAGAGATGGCTGTTATAACCTGTGATGGTTAGGTTGCCGAATGTATGAACATACTGAGACTGAAGCTCTTTAGCTTTTTGCCGGTCGCCGCCTGCAATCATGTCAACCCATGCCTCGGGGATATTATCGCCTTCGGGGAATATGTGCTCTATCGTCCAGGTGTAGATGCCGGCATTATTGCGGACCCAAAGATCAACGGTGGTTTCGCGGGTCATGCCGCTCTCCGCTATTTTACACAGGATAAAGCGGGCCATGTCGTAATTCTCGATGTAGACTGCCCCTCTGAGCTTTTCTTCGAATACGGCTTCTGGAGCTAAGCTAGAGATTAACCTTTCCTTAATGAGGTTGAATACCTGCTGACCTCTCGTTTCGTTCTGCTCTATTTCATCGATAATCCTAACGAACATCCGTGCAAGATCAAAGGACGGAGGGGTATCCGTCAAATTACGTCGGATAAAGAAAGAGGCCATCAACAGTGCGACATTGGAGATGTCTATTTCAGTGATATCCAAGCTGCCCTTCATTTTCTCAAGGTATAGTAGTAATAAGTAAGACGGTGTGCCTTGCACTTGCGAAAGGGAAAGGTAATTATCGCGCGTAATGGGTGATAGCAACTCTACATCTCGAACAATAATTTTGGAGTACAACTCCGCGTTATTGGATAGTTCATCCAGAAAAGCATGTGGGTCTTTGGTAATAATCCGCTCATAGATGTCGAGTAAATTGGACCTGGTGGCCACGGTTCCTAATGGGAGTGGTCTCGCATCGGCAGGGTTGATAAATGGCTTATTCAATGAGCGACGGAAGGCATTGTAATTGTGCCGGAAGAATCTCTCTTGAACGGTGTGATCATCGCCAATATTCTCGAGTATAGTTTGCCAACGGTTGAAATAATCATCGATGGACGCTCGTCCAGTATCAAGCTTGGATAGTAAAAGGTTCTTGATCAGGTCAATAGCTGTAAGCGGTGTTCCGCGATTGTTAAGAGATTCAAACAAGGTGTAGGCCGTCGAATGGCTCAAAACCTCAATCATAACCATTACAGCCGAATTCACCTTTTCGAGTAGCTCAAAGAGCGTGGTAACTGCATCTTGCCGCGCCTGTTTCGCCTCTGCGGTTTTGGTAACTCGTTTTTTAAAATATTCATATGCTTTCTTGATACGGCGGTTGCCGGCGAACTTTGGCATTGGTGACGGAGAGATTAATTTGAGCTCGGACAGTACCCCCTTATAATCCGCGAGGTTATTACTTTGTGTTTGTGGGATGACGCGGATGCCTGAATCGGTGTTCTTCAAGACGAGTTTCCTCTTCAAGAGGGAAAAATCGTCTGTCTGATCACTGGAGAGCTTATCTTTATACTGCGCAATTGAGTGATATATTGCGCATAACAATAAGCTAATGGTGGTGAGGCGTTGTTGTCCATCAACGACCTCGCGCTTCGGCGCATTTATAGCATCGGTTGAAGTATCAATGCAAATAATAGTACCGAGAAAATATCCTGGCTGATTGTCGAATAGGTCGTCGAATAAATTCTCCCACTGAGTGCTACCCCATGTGTACTCACGTTGATACTTTGGGATTTCAAAAACCATCTTGCTGTCTGCGTAGAACAACTGCGAAATCGGGTATTGATTTACGCTCTTGATGCTCATCGGAGCCCCTCCTTGTTAAGAAGCTTGTATTCTATTATCGCATGGTTTCTCAGCCACTGATGAGCCTTAGACAACACGAAGCAATATATCCTATAGCGGTAACTAATCATTGGTTGGGAAAGCGCCGAAATATTATAGACCTTTTAGGAAACGCCGGATAGATGGCGGATGGTAATGACCATAATCAAATTTTTCGCTAAGGGAATGGTGGCGAACCGTAATGCCGATAGAGATTGGGGTTAGGTAATGCGCGGAAAAAAATGTGAGCGATTTATTGGTTCCAGCGTTGATAGAAAGAAAATCTGGCAATAGCTAAGAAGTCGTGCCCCCTAATAATTAAATGCCATATTGATATCACGATGGCATAAAACCACTACTTATTAAGGCTAAACTTTTGCATTATAACCAAAAGCGAGGGCTGCATTGAGGCAATACGCCGCTGCTATGACCATTGTTCTATTACAGTGCAAGCGGTGTGATATAATGCGGAAACCAAATTTCTATGACGACTGGTGAAGTACACGATCTCTTGGTGGTTGGCGCAGGGCCAGTGGGCTGTCGAGTGGCTGCAGAGGTTGCTCGGGCTGGCTACGATGTGGTTATCTTGGAACAAAAATCCACACTTGATGATTCAATCTGCTGCACGGGTCTCATAAGTGATGAGTGTCTCAGTCGCTTTGGTATTGAAAAGAAGTTAATTCTCAATTCTTTCGGTGCAGCCACTGTATTCTCTCCGGCTGGAAATACGATTTCGGTGCGTCGCGATCTCCCGCAGGCATATGCCTTAAGCCGACCGGCGCTTGACCAATGGTTTTACCAAACCGCTGTGACGCATGGTGCCCGAGGAATTTTTGGTAGACGGGTCACAGATGTCTTGCCAAGTACTGGTGGTGTTACCGCAGTACTTGCACGTGGCAGGCACACGGAAAATATTAAAGCTCGAGCAGTGGTTCTTGCCGCCGGGTTCGGCTCTGAGCTTCTTAACAGCTTTGGCTTGAAACGTGCTCGGGATTGGGCGATGGGAGTGCAAGCCGAAGCGGAAACGACCGATGGAAGAGATGTCGAGATCTACATTGGACGTACTTATGCGCCGGGCTTTTTTGCTTGGATGGTGCCTACGACTTCTGGCCGTGCTCATATCGGGCTCATGTCGCACCGCCGGACTAAAGCATATTTTGGTGCCTTTCTCGCTCGGCTGCAAAAGGACGGCAAGGTAAAAGAAAACACCCCACCGGCCTTTCGAGGGATTACCCTTGCCCCGCCGTCTCGAACATATAGCGAACGGATGCTTATCGTTGGCGATCTGGCTGGCCATGTCAAACCTATTACCGGGGGCGGCGTGTATTATGGGTTGCTCTGTGCTGATATTGCCGCACGCCACATGGTTGTCGCTCTTAGAAGAGATGATTTTTCTGCTCGGAAGCTCTCTGCCTATGAGCGGGAATGGCGCGTTCTGCTGGGGCGCGAACTCAAACTTGGGCGCCGTGCGCGCCGAGCGTTCGGGCTTATAAGAGATCGCGAGCTGGAGTTTTTATTTAGAATTGCTAAACGTCGCGCCCTAGCCGAGCGCATGGCACGACAGGATGACATCGGATTTGATTGGCATGGTGCTGCCATCGGCCGGGCTTGGCGGTTTTTGAATCCATTTTATCTTAAGGAGAGCGAGTGACAAATCAAACAGTAATCATTGGGGATGCTATTGCGAATTTTGTTGCTGGACGGTTGGCACTTGGGGCAACTGAACAGGCTGAGCTGAGGCGATTCGAGCGATGGTTGGGCAAGACCAAGACGCTTGCCGACTTGAAGCCTTTAGATATTGAGCATTATGCTGAGAAACTTTCTCCCTCCGACACGGATTATAGCCGCAAGATTGATGTCGTGCGGAGTTTTCTGGCTTATGCTCGCGATAAAGGGTGGACGGCTGTTAACCTTGGTGTTCACATAAGGACAAGAAAGGATAAGTCGAGGACTGGGGGTGCAGTGCGCACAACGCCATCCGATCTAGCTGTACTGACCAAGCAGGGATACGACGATAGCGTAAAAGAGCTCGCCGAGCTAAATGCTCGCCGCCCAAGAGTTCTTGAGGATATACGCCGTGCGGCAGCCGATAAGGACTTTCGTGAGAACGCTCCGCTCCATGCTGCTCGCGAACAACTAGGGTACATTGATGGGCGCATCCAGGAACTTACAGCCATCATTAAGTCAGCCAGTATCATCGGGGAGGGTGGGGTAGGGGGAGAACAGATGGCCTTGGGAGATACTGTAAGATTAATGGATACGATTTCCAGACAGGTTTTGGAGTACACCATTGTTGGCCCCAAGGAGGCTGATCCCGCGCGGGGTAAAATATCACACATTTCACCCATTGGCAAGGCAGTAATTGGGAAGATGCGGGGAGACGTGGTTGATGTTACCACACCATCTGGGAATCATAGTTATCGAATTGATAGTGTTAAAAAGGGTTAGATTCTGTACTAGTGGTATCAGCGGGAGATGATTAAATTGCTAGTACTAGACATCTCCTGACTCGTGGCTTGAGTAAGATTGCTCCGATACGAACAGTAGTCAATTCGTGAGCCGGATTGGCTTTACATTATGCCCCTTCAGGCGATGAGGCGTGCTACGGAAACGATGAGCGCTGCAAGACAGAGGATGGTTCCTGTGATGCCTAGCACTCGCCCGCTTCCTCGTAGCGCTCCTATTAAGCTTACTATCAAACCGATGAAAGCGAACGGTGCCGAGCACCAGTTGAGCCACCCAAGGAAAGGGAATAGGGCCACGAGCATAAAAACGAAGCTAACCGCTGATATCAGACAACCGATATATCCCATCACGTGCTCCTTTTGCCGATAATGGCACCTCCATTATACAGGACATGGTTGCGTTGATGGCACATATTACTCATTGGCGCATATAGTAATTGGTTGAAATAATTTGAAGCAGGAACCTATTAGGCATAACAGCATAAAGTTTTCGTGCTATCATGCCCCCATTCATCTGGCGCTATGGCAAAATATATCGGAGGAGATATGAAAGAACAGCAATACTACAACGCCTTGATGGCCAAGAAATTGATCACAGCGTTTGAGAAGCGCAATCTTGAGGGCTATTATTGCGAAACAAAGGAGGCTGCGCTAAGTAAGGCTCTTGCGTTGATTCCTGCTAATGCACTTATTTCCTTTGGCGGTTCTGCGACTCTCAATGAAATAGGATTAATCGAAGCACTTAGAAACGGAAGATATAATTTGTTGGATCCCACCAGCGCAACAGGTGCAATGGAAATGGATAAAATAGCTCACCAAGCATTAAACGCAGACCTTTTTCTCATGAGCGCCAATGCTATTACAGAGCAAGGCGAGCTGGTAAATGCAGACGGATATGGCAATAGGGTATCAGCACTCATTTTTGGGCCTAAGAATATCATTGTGATTGCTGGCATGAACAAGGTCGAGCCCGATTTAGATGCGGCAATATTGCGTGTAAGGAAACGCGCTGCTCGGATGATTTTGTTGAAGTTTAAAAACGATTATTCCGATTTAGATCAGCTTGATAGTGTTGCTCAAAATGCAGTCGGTCAACTCGTAGTAACAAGCATGTCTACAGCGAAAGGAAGGATCAAGGTCATTTTGGTTGGTGATAACCTTGGGTTCTAGCTTTCATTTTTGGCCAAAGACCAGGGGTAGGTCAGCAGATTAGCTATAATTAAAATGGGGTTGGCAGTTCATTTGAAAGTGTTCACTATCGGGGGAGAAAACTCCCAGCTTATGAGACGGATACCGAATGTGATAAAGAGTTCTTCATGGGGGTAGATAGCATGTTCTTTCATGCCATCACTCACATACGCAATTGGCGGCTCAACAAATGACCCCTTTCGATCCCCCATATAATAAGCAGCGTCTCTAACAGGGTAACAAATCCTTTTCGTGGCATCAATAACCAGTAACACCACATTGCTTTCTCCGCTGGCAAGACACTGCTTCCATTTCCGATATTTGCCTTGAGCATTCACCTCAAAGCCATCAAACTCACATATGACAGTATCTTCGACAACTACTATTTCACCGTTGATTTCATATTCCAGCCGAAAAGGAAATTCGCCATATGTAATTGCCGGACGCGGTGTGTGACTTAACCCATGCATGGCAAATGGTAAAAAGCGCACTGCAGCGATTAATATCGGCATGATGCAGACGATTCCGATAAAGTATAAAACGATCTTTTTTGCGTCCGAATCCATTTCTAAGGCTCTTTCTTCAAGGCATGTATCAAAAGTGAGCAGTTACTTTAGATCTATGATGGTTGCTCCATCGCCGCCTTCAGTAGGTGGAGCGGCGTGAAAGGACTTTACTAGCGGATGGCGGGCGGCCTGATCACGGATGATAGTACGCACTGTTCCTGTGCCGAAGCCGTGGATGATTCGCACACTCTGCCGCCCGCTCAAGGCGGCGTCGCCTAGATAGCTATCAAGCAGAGGTTCAACCTCCTCAGCGCGCCGCCCGCGTAGATCAAGTTCTGGCGACACGTCTTTCGAAGCCACTCGGTTTCGGCGACGTACGGGACTCTCTAACTCAGAGTTGGCGGTTTTGCTTATAGAATCTCGGCTTATTCGGAAGCGCAGAGGCCCGGAAGCGGCTTCTATTTGTCCGGTACGCTCGTTAATAGAGACAACAATAGCTTCCATGCCGACCTCTTTCAGCCACACGCGGTCGCCTATGGCTATAACTCCATCCTCGCTAGGGGTAATGGAAGATTTCTCCGCGGCACGACTTTTCTCAAGATGTTCCCTAGCTGTCTGTGCAGTTTGGCGCGCCTTGTTTATGGCTTCCTCAGAGCGTTCGCGTTTTACGGCAGCGGTAGCGAGTTTGACCTCTTTTTGCAGGATAGACATCTCAACTACCAGATCGTCACAGGCATCTTGAATAATGCGTTGTTTTTCTGCGGCCAGCTTCTTGTTTTCACTTTCAAGTTCGGTTGAGCGTAACTCTAGCCTGTCTTTTTCTATCTCTAATGATTGGGATAACTCTGCAAAGCGGGTGCGCTCGGCTTGGAGTTCGGTGAGCAATGTTTCCATCTCGCGTACCCCTTGGCTTAAGGAATTGCGAGCATCCGTGATTATTGCTGGAGGCAAACCGAAACTGGCAGCTGTGGCAATGGCGTTTGAGCCGCCCGGAGTGCCTAAAGTAAGGTGGTAAGTGGGACGGAGTGTTTGCGGATCAAAGCTGAATGAGGCGTTCTGGACACCCGGCGTGACATGGGCAAAGGCTTTCAGTTCTGAGTAGTGGGTGGTTGCTGCGCCAATGACCCCACGACTGAGAAGGTGAGCGATGATGGCGCGGGCAAGGGCCGCTCCTTCTTGAGGGTCAGTGCTGGCACCTAGCTCGTCTAGCAGAACTAGGCTTGCCTCTTGTGCTTCGCGCAGAATACGGCTGATGTTACTCATATGCCAGCCGAAAGTTGAAAGTGTTTCCTGAATGCTTTGCTCATCTCCGATGTCGGCAAATATGCCCCTTAGCACCGGAAGGCGTGTGCCCGTCTTAGCGGGGACAGGCAGTCCAGCCTGAGTCATAAGACACAGAAGGCCTATGGTTTTGAGAGCCACTGTCTTACCGCCGGTGTTTGGGCCGGTAATCATCAAAATAGAAAAATCCCTGCCCAACTCTAAGTTAAGAGGCACGGCATTGGCGCTTAGCAGGGGGTGGCGAGCATCAACTAGGCGGATGCTGGGAGGATGCTCTGGGCTGGGGGCATAGACTGCAGCCTCGCTGGCACCTACGCGCTCGGCGTAGCGGGCTTTGGCAAGTTCAAAATCTATAGCTGCCGCCGCTTTAAGTGATGCGTTGATTTCAGAGCTAAGTTTTCCAACCAGATTACTTAACTCAGTCAAAATACGCTCAATCTCGCGTATCTCCTCAATTTGGAGCTCTTTCAGGGCGTTACCCATCTCAAGTGTTTGCCATGGTTCGATGAATAGAGTGGCACCGGTGTTGGAAACGTCGTGTACGATACCGGCAACGTCACCGCGGCGCTCGCTTTTCACTGCTACCACATAACGCCCCTCACGCTCGGTGACAATTGGTTCTTGGATATAGTGCCGCTCGGCATCGGCGGCTATAAATGTTTGAAGCCTCTCTATCAAGGAGTTGCGGGTGCCATGGGCGCGGCGGCGTAT
>CAYOAR010000073.1:0-2250 GCA_964402105.1 uncultured Dehalococcoidales bacterium | reverse complement strand
GCGGGCGGCTCCACTGCAACTGGTGGGATAGGCGTGGGAGCGGCTACTGGTGATGGCGGCTTTACGGTTGCAGCCGAAAGCGGCGAAGTAGTCTGGCGAAGAGTGGGCGTTCGCTCGGGTTCGGTATATGATTGAGGGGGTTTATCCGTTGGTAGCAGGGCATCAATTATCGCCAGCTCCATGGGCAGACTGCTTTCACCGAGTTCCCTTTGAGCCTCGCCGAAAAGCTTAAGACTTTTAGCGATGAAGGGCATAGAAGCACCCTGGGAGATGGACTTTAGTTCTATTAGTTCCTCAGTGCCTAAATCAATGTCTTTTTCAGTTCCGCTTTTGATGAGAAGTATGGCATGGAGGTAGCTTAACAAATCGCGATTAAGTTGCCTTAGATCTAGCCCATTGTTTTGGGCACGACTTACTACTTGAAGCGAAAGAGCAAGGTCGTTATTCACAAGCCCCGAGAGAAGCTCACGCGCCTGTTCGCCTCCACCTATACCTAAAAGCTCATGTACCTGCGGGAGGGTGACGCTTGATCCGTAGAAAGTAGAGAGCTGCTCCAAAAGATTCTCGGCGTCACGGAGTCCACCATTTGCCGCACGGGCAACAAGCCTAAGTGCCTCCGGGGCGATGGTGATGCCCTCGGCCTCGGTAATACGGCGCAGCTTCTCTTCGGTATCCTGAACCCTCAGACGGCGGAAATCAAAGCGCTGACAGCGAGAGATGATGGTGGGCAACACCTTGTGGGTTTCGGTAGTGGCTAGAATAAAGACGATATTTGGTGGCGGCTCTTCAAGAGTTTTCAGGAGAGCGTTCGAAGCGCTTGTACTGATTTGGTGAACCTCATCAATGATATAGACTTTGTACTTCGCTTCAGCGGGAGCATAATTAATACGCTCAATAAGCTGGCGAACATCGTCCACGCTGGTATGGGAGGCAGCGTCTATCTCGATTACATCCATGGCACGGCCTTCGGTAATCGCCTTGCACATGGCACACTTGTTGCATGGTTCGCCCTTGCCGCCGGTGCCTTTCTTGGTGCAATTAAGAGCCTTGGCTAAAATCCGGCCTGTGGATGTCTTCCCTGTACCACGTGGTCCGCAGAAAAGATAGGCGTGTGCAATACGTCCGGCAGTAATGGCGTTGATAAGGGTTTTGGTTACGTGCTCTTGGCCGACGACTTCGCTCAGAGTTTGGGGGCGCCATTTGCGGTAAAAGGTCATAACAGTGTTCTATTATACCGTACTGCGGGATAATTGCCCAAGAATGGAAACGAAATGCTATGAAATTTTATGGCGCAATATTATCAGATTGCCTTGCATGCGATGACGCCAAGCAGCCCCGTTCCTGTATGCACGCCGAGTACCGGGCTGACAGGCAAGAGAAACGACTCTTCGACATTGAGAAGGCTCTTGAGTCTGGTGAGCAGTCTTTCCCCTTCAGCAGGAGCTGCGCCATGAACGACTGCCAGCTGAACCCTCGTCTTTTGAAAGCGAGTGGATACTTCTCGAACAAGTGATTCCACTGCTTTTACGTGCCCTAGCGCTTTTGTAAGCGTTTCATAAACACCATCGGGATTGACGTAAATGATGGGCTTAAGATGCAACATGGTACCCAAAGCACCCTCGACCAAACCAATCCGCCCGCCTTTGCGTAGATATGTCAAGGTATGAATGACGAACATTCCCAGGCTGTTCTCGCGCAGTCTATTAGCATATGCGGCGATCTCGTCAAGATCAAGCGATTTTTCAAGCATACGTGCGCAGTTGAGCACGATCAGACCTTCCTGCATAGAAAGAGATTTCGAATCGATTACACGTACGTTCATTCGTGTGTAATCATTCGCTAGAAGCCTGATCATATTATAGGTGCCGGACAGGCCGGAAGAAATACAGATATGCAATACGTCGGTATAACCGTCTTCGGCAAGTTGGTTGTAAAGGGAGATTACGTCAGCCGGCAATGGCAAAGAGGATTTCGGGACTTCATTTGGTAGCATATCATAGACTTGCTCTGGTGTAATCTCTATACGATCGCGTACTTCTCTGCCTGAATATGACAACCGTAAAGGAACAAACTTGATGCCGTACTTTGCCAGCACGTCATCTGGTAGGTCACAGGCGCTATCGGTAACGATTGCCACTTTTTTCGCACGTGTCTGTGTTTTCTTATCTTGCATTCCACTAAACTCCTTTGGGGATTATAACATTGGGGGGCACGCACGCAGGAAACATCGGTGAGCCTCGTGTTATGCCG
>CAYOAR010000072.1:0-10976 GCA_964402105.1 uncultured Dehalococcoidales bacterium | reverse complement strand
ACCCAAAGACGATAGCTTCCGGCGGTGTACCGATCTGCTGTTGGTGTATCATGTCTGACTCGGCAAAGACAGTGCATCGTCCGGCTATATGGGCAGGAGACGTGCTTTTTAAAGCTAGCGCACCGAATTCCTCCAAGCTCAGGCCAAGGCGCGCGGCTTGGTGATCCAGGAAGCTACCTGTCCCTGCGGCGCAGATGGTATTCATGGCAAAGTCTGTCATTAAGCCGTCCCTGATGATGATGAGCTTGCTGTCTTGCCCGCCAATTTCAATGACAGTGCGCACGTCGCTATGGTAATGGACGGCAGCCACTGCTTGGGCGCTGATCTCATTTTTCACTATACTGGGTGTGAGCATGGTTGAAACCAACTCGCGCCCACTGCCGGTGATGGCAATGGCGGCAATATCGGCACTAGGGGCAAGGTCGGTGACGAACCTGAGGCCTTCACGGACAGCGGTTACAGGTGCGCCTTGGGTAGGTAAGTAAGCTTGGGCAATGATTGCCCCTTCATCGTTCAGTACCACAAGTTTGGTAGAAACTGAGCCGACATCAACCCCGAGATAGTGTTTTGCGGGCTGTCTTTTGAAACGCTTGCTATTAACAGGGTTCATAGTTTAGCCGTGGTCGCAGAATTAAGCATATATTTTGAAGCACCATCTTTTCTTGTTTAAACAAGGAGACATTGTGTGTTAAAAACCCTGTGGTGCAGGCCGAATTTCCCTGTTGTTTCCCTGCTGGGGGTTGAAACCCCATTGTTTCCTACCGCATCTTTGCCGGCACAACACCACTGCGTTTAGCAGCAATCAGCTTGTGCTAAGGCGTAAATATCCAACCTATGGCTTTGCCGAATTGGTTTCGCAAGCTGTTATTGTTTTTATTTCCTCTTGACGATAATCACGAACATACCGCCGACAATAATGCCTCCCAAGATACCGACGATAATCCACGGCCATGGGATATCGTTAGTTTTGGCCGGGGGTTCCGGCGAAGAAATGGTTGTTGTCGGCGCACTAGTTGTAGGCGGTGGTACCGATGTGGTCGTACCCGCTGTTGTTATAGATGCAGATGTAGTAGCCGCGGACGTAACAGTGGTTGACGTGCTGGTTGTTGGCGTAGTTGACACAGAGGTGGTTGTCATGGTTGAAGCACTGGTTGTAGGAGTAGTGGTTGTTGCAGACGTACTGGTTGTCGTGGTCGTAGATGCAGAGGTAGTGGTTGTTGATGCCGTCGTGGTCGAAGCACTGGTCGTTGGTGTTGTCGATGCAGAGGTGGCGGTTGTTGGTGTCGTCGTGGTTGAAGTACTGGTTGTAGGCGTGGTAGATGTTGTCGCTGTACTGACTGTTACACCACTTACTTGGAAAAAGCCGCTGTTTGAACCGTTAGAACTAGAGTAGTTGATGCCGTTTTGAGTCCCGCTTTTCCCCCATGTTGCCTTTGCCCCCGAGGGACTGACGGTGAGATTGGTTGATGAACCTGCGGTATATGCCCATGCTGTCCCGCTCGGCTTGTTCCACCCGCAGACCACGGCGTTGCCGCTGATGGTGGGCGTGGGCGCTCCTTGCGGGTAACATACAACACAGCCGTAGGTATTTCCTAATATGGCCTCACCATAAGAAAACACAAAGCCGCCGCTTACCGTGCAGGTGGTTGTAGTTCGGGTTAATTCGATAGCACAGCCAGCTGTAGCGCTGATTACACCTCCGCTAATAACGGCAGACTCATAAGCGGCGATTGCAGCTCCGCTTTGTCTTGAAAGAATAATGCCGCCGCTCACATTGATATTAGTTGCGGCGAGAAGGTTAGGGGAGTAACTAAAGGAACGATAAAGATTCTCTATTGTGCCGCCGCTTACACTGATGCTTCCGCCGTTTGAGTTAAGATACACAGCGTGATTATAGCCACTTAACGTACCTGCTCTTATATTTACACTCACACCATAATATGAGTGAATTAAATAGCCGTCTCCGTCATTTTTAATCGAACCGCCATCAACTATAAATGATCCGGAGCCGGACAATTCAATCATTTGCGCGGAGCTGCCGCTGATACTTCCCGAATAATTGGCACCCCATATTACATTCACTCCAGCATCAAGGTTCAAAGTCAGCTGATTCGTCACGCCAGTGACTGTGCCGCTGACAACAACGCCCCTGCCGGGATCAATGGATACTTCAAGATTACCTGTGCCGCCGTGGGGGAAAGTCCTGATTGTATTGGCCACGCTTTCCGCATTAGCTGCATTAGCCGTCTTGGGCATAACCATGAAAAGGCCGAGTACAACTATCATTGCCATCAAGGCCGATAGTAGTTTGGTTGCAAGCTTGTTAGTTTTCACTGGTTTGCCTCCACTTGGTTCTTAGCCGATATTAATACGATGTCCGCGTAAAATTAAAAACTGAAACAATACTGAAACAATATAGATATCATTATAATTCCGCGGAGTAGAGATAGCAATGGATATAGTGACTAATCAAACACATAGTTTGGTATAACATCGTAATGGCCTTCTCTCTTCCTTCGGGTAAATACCTGCGCCACTAGATTGGAGCATCCCTTGTATATCCCATCAAAACAAGGAGATAAACCCATGCTAAAAGAGTACAAATCAATACTCGCGATAACCGCACTCGCGATAGTCATATCGCTATAGATAGAGAAACTGTTTCGATGGAACAGATATTCCCAAATTGCTGTGACGAGCTGGGGATGGATGATGACCATGCAGAGGTTGTGAATTGCAGGTGCGTGCTGACATTCAGTCGGTGACAAGCGTCGTCATATCACTATAATGGTTATGATATTCAGTTGCCCAACATAGCTAGCAGAATAATCAATCAAAGGTATGCCAGCTATTACCAATTCGTCTAACGAGGCTATCTCGTCAATGACCATCATGCTATAGTGCACATCTAAGTAATATACCCCTGGGATTATCGCCCAGACTTCATAATTTTTGGATAGCGTTTCGCCTGCCTTTATAGTATCTGGACGTGCCATGAGGAACTCGCCGTGACTGAGCATTTTATCAATTGGACGCAAGCAGAAAAATGCACATGGCTGAGATCCATTAGTAATGATATTGACATCTTCCCCGCTGTTATTCGTTATGGTAGCAGTAAAAGAGATTTTCTCGCCATGGAAAAATACTCTTCTATTCAAGTCAATAGAGAGGGGGAATTCGTCGGCATACTCACCAAAGCTCTGAGGAACTTTCCAGAATAAGTTTACGGCTAGTAGAGACAAAAATAAAACACAAACGATAACACGAATCCAGTATATCCGAGGCATAAAAGGCTTCATCTCTTTAATCATATTACCACATACCACCATTGGATCAAGCGATACACCATGAGTACCAAGCATGGTATTTCCCCCTCTGTTGACATCTCTGCTATAATCTAGTGAATTTCACCAACCTCAGGAGGAACATTCTCATGCAACTAAGCCAACGTGCTATTGTGTGGTTTGAAGATGTGGGGAAGGAGGACATCCCTCTGGTAGGCGGCAAGGGCGCCAACCTCGGGGAAATGACTCGCTCCAAGATCCCTGTCCCACCCGGTTTCATCGTCACCGCTAACGCCTATTACGACTTCATCGAAAAATCAGCATTGGCACCCAACATCGGTGCCATCTTGCGAAAAACAAACTCGGAAGACAGCCGAGCCTTGCAACAGGCATCAAGCCAAATCAAACAACTTATTTTGGATGCCGCCATGCCAGAGGCAACAGCCCAAGCCATCAAGGAAGCTTATCAAAAGATGGGGCTCGGCTTGGTTGCTGTACGCTCCTCGGCCACCGCCGAGGACCTACCAGAGGCTTCTTTTGCCGGTCAGCAGAGCACTTTTCTCAACATAGAAGGTGTCGATAGGGTTGTCAGGGCAGTTCAAGCGTGCTGGGCTTCTTTGTTTGAGGCACGAGCGATATACTACCGCGAACAGCAGCACTTTGATCACTTCAAGGTCGGAATTGCCGTGCCAGTGCAGCGCATGGTAGCCTCAGAAGCATCCGGTGTCATGTTCACCGTTGAACCACTCACCAGTGATACCGACAAGATTGTAATCGAGGCGATATACGGACTTGGGGAAGGGCTGGTGTCTGGAGAAGTAACCCCCGACCTCTTCATTATTGATAAACAGAGCATGAGCATTGCGTCACGTAAGATCAGTTTGCAGGATAAGAAACTAGTATATAACTCAGCCGCTTCAGCCGAAGAGCCTAATATTTGGGTCACTGTCTCCGGTGCCCGTGAAAAGCAGAAAATAAGTGATACCGAAGTCATTAAACTGGCCGAAATAGCCAAGCTGCTGGAAAGCCATTATGGCTGCCCGCAGGATATTGAATGGGCCGCCGAAAACGGTGAATTGTACATCGTACAAACACGCCCCGTCACGACGATAAAAAATGCCATAGAAACCGAACCGGAAATTGATGCTCCTTTCCTACTTACCGGCGATGCCGCATCTCCCGGCCTCGCCACCGGGCCGGTTAAAGTTCTTCTCGACCCATCCAATATTGATCAGGTGCATGACGGCGACATTCTGGTTGCCGAGATGACCACCCCTGACTTCGTGCCAGCCATGAAACGTGCCGTTGCCATTGTCACCGACCGCGGCGGGAGAACATCCCATGCCGCCATTGTCAGCCGCGAACTTGGCACACCTTGCGTGGTTGGCACCGGTGAGGCCACCAAAGTGCTCTCTGACGGACAGCTTATTACTGTCGACGGGTCACATGGGAAAATTTATTCCGGTAAAGTATCTCGAAATACACAAGGACCCGGCGTCACCACAAGAGTGCAAGACCTAATCAAGACACGTACCCGCGTCTATGTGAATTTGGCACAACCTGAGCTGGCTGATAAGGTTGCTGCTCGCAACGTGGACGGCGTTGGCTTGTTGCGCGCCGAGTTTATCGTGAGCCAGATCGGCATGCACCCCTTATATATGATCAAGCACAACCGCCAGGAAGAGTACACTCAAAAACTGCACGATGGTATCCTGCCGTTTGCCAAGGCTTTCCACCCACGGCCGGTGGTATATCGCACTACCGATTTTAAAACCAACGAATACCGAGAACTACAGGGCGGCGCCGAGTTTGAGCTGGCTGAAGAAAATCCCATGATCGGCTACCGCGGCGCCTCGCGCTATATCACCGATACCGAGAGTTTCAAAATGGAAGTCGAGGCTATTAAACGCGTGCGCAAAGAATACAACAACCTGCATGTCATGATTCCTTTTGTACGCACCGTGGATGAACTTGCAAAGACCAAGGCTCTTATGGAAAAGTACGGACTCAAACGCTCCGATGATTTTAAACTTTGGATGATGACCGAGATTCCGGCTAATATCTTCATAATGGAGAAGTTCTTGGAAGTAGGAATTGATGGTATCTCCATCGGCTCCAACGACCTAACCCAGCTCACTCTTGGTATTGATCGTGACAGCTCAAAGCTGGCAGATACTTTTGATGAACGCAATGAGGCTGTGCTGGTAGCTTTAGAGCGTGCCATCACCGTCGCCAAAAGCATGGGTGTGACCTCATCAATTTGTGGCCAAGCGCCTTCGGTATATCCCGAGCTTACTGAAAAGCTAGTCGCCTGGGGCATAACCTCGGTGTCGGTTTCCCCCGATATGATCGGCACGACGCGTGCTATCATCGCCCGTGCCGAAGCCAAACTCCAGACCAAATAATAAACGCAATACGCCATGCCCCTCTTGGCAAAACCGGGAGGGGCATTGTTATTTCTTGTTATTACGTTTAAGCCATGGCAAACAGCAAAAATATCCCGCAATTGACACCTGTCGGTATCCGTGAACGCGCTGAGTCGCGTGAGGCAATGCTCTCACCATATGCCCAGCGAAGCGCGCAATCACGCGGACGCGCTCGTCCTGAAGATCCCGACCCTATCCGCCCTGCTTTCCAGCGCGACCGTGACCGTATTATCCACACCAATGCTTTCCGTCGGCTAAAACACAAAACACAGGTTTTTATAGCACCCCTGGGTGACCATTTTGTAACGCGCCTCACCCATACATTGGAAGTTGCACAACTTGCCCGCACAATCGCCCGCGCCCTCAATCTAAATGAAGATTTAACAGAAGCGATAAGTTTAGGGCATGACTTGGGACACACTCCTTTCGGTCACACCGGCGAGGACGTGCTCAATGAGCTTTGCCAATGCGGCTTCCGCCACAATGAGCAAAGCCTACGCGTGGTCGATATATTGGAAAAAGATGGGTGCGGCCTCAACCTATCTTGGGAAGTGCGAAGCGGCATTCTGAACCACTCCAAAAGCGAAGACAGTATCTTCAGTCCGGGTCAGGACGAAGCATCATCATACGAAGCGGAGATAGTGAAGATTACAGATGCCATAGCTTATATCAACCATGATATCGGCGATGCCATCCGTGCAGGCATGCTCACAGAAAGCGATTTGCCGAAAGATGCGGTTTCCGTGTTGGGGCATTCTTCATCTGCTCGAGTCAATGCTATGGTGAGCGACATCATCGCCTCCTCTTGGCCAGTATCAGGGCAAACAGAATCACACGAAAAACCTGTTATCTGTATGAGTCAACGAATGGGCGAAGCCACTGATAATTTGCGGCGCTTCTTGTTCGCCCGAGTTTATAAAGTGCTTACAGGAACAGACAGCACGCAGCGAGCGCGCAAGGTGGTATATGGTCTTTATCATTACCTGACGACCCACCAGGAACTTCTGCCGCCGGAATATCTCCGCTACAGCGATGATTCAACGCGCCGCGTGGTGGACTATATCGCAGGCATGACCGATCTCTATGCCCTCCGATTGGCAGAAAAACTGGGCATCTAACTCATCGACAATGCAAGACTATATGGTCTGGCAAAAATCATTATGCCAGACCGTTAATCTTCGCAAAAATCATTGACAGGGCTTATAATCTACTGTATAAATAACTCCTTTCCTTAAAGCCCATACCACCAACACTCCCGCGGCCGAGGTATGGCCATGAAGAATGCGGTTTGCAACCTGATTGTCATATGAGCACTATAGATGAGATAAAACAAAAGACCGATATCGCCGAGGTAATCGGACAATATACCAAGCTTGCCCGCTCCGGCAAGGCTCTGAAAGGATTGTGCCCATTCCACAGCGAAAAGCACGGCTCCTTTTTTGTCTATCCCGACCAGCAGTCTTGGCACTGCTTCGGTGCCTGCGGTACAGGCGGCGACGCTTTCTCTTTCGTCATGAAAAAAGAGGGCTGTGACTTTACCGAAGCTAAAAAGCTTCTCGCTGAGCGGGCAGGTGTTGTGCTTACCACGGAAAGCTTCGGCGAAAAGGAGCGCAAGGAGAAAAACGACCGCCTTTATCGTGTGAACGAGGCTGCAGCCGAGTACTACCACCAACTCCTGCTGACATCGCCCGAAGCTGAAAAGACGCGTCAATACCTCCTTAAGCGCCGCTTGAACTCAGCCTCAGTCATAAACTTCAAGTTAGGCTACGCCCCTCCCATCCGTGATGCTTTATCGCGCCACCTCCACGAGCGTGGCTTTGAACCAGATGATATGTTAGCGGCAGGACTCGTTGTAGCTCACGAAGGCAAGCGCCGCGACCTTTTCCATCACCGGCTGCTTTTCCCCATCGCCGACGCTAAAGGCCGAGTTACCGGCTTCGGCGGACGAGCGCTAGATGAAAACAGCCTTAAGTATCTCAACACCCCACAGACCGAAATTTTCGACAAAAAGGCCACCCTTTATGGTCTCAACCGAGCCAAAGAGGAAGCGGCAAAGCTAGGTCACGTGGTCATTGTCGAGGGGTATATGGATGTCATTATCGCCCATCAATACGGCTTCCAAAACGTGGTAGCCTCTATGGGCACGGCTATCTCCGAAACGCACTCCCAATCCCTGCGGCGCATCACTAAGAATGTTGTTTTGGCGCTGGATGCCGATGCCGCCGGCGAAGAGGCCATGGCGCGTTCGGCAGGACTGGAAAACGTGCTTGGAGCAGAGCTTCGCGTTGTCATATTGCCCGCCGGAAAGGATCCGGATGAAATTATCATCGCCGAAGCTGAAGTATGGCGGAAACTCATCGCCGAGGCAATGCCAGTCATGGATTTCATCTTCGCGCGCACAAGCGCCCCCCTCGACCTTAAAAGCGCCCGAGGCCGAAGTGAGGCTGTAGAAAGACTCTTACCCATTGCAGGCCAAATAAAGGATGTTGTACGTCAAACGTATTATGTAAATAAACTCGCCGAGTTGTCTGGTGTTTCAGTGCAAAAGCTAGATCTCAAATTAAAATCTGGGCAAACTCCGATGCGCTCAGCAAGTAAAAACCAAGCCTCAAAGCCGCGTAACCTCGTAGCTCGCCCCTTAGAAGACTATTGTTTGGCCATGCTGCTTCAACATCCCGAGCTTGCCCCCAAAGGTCACGAGTTGCATCCGGAGTATTTCGAAAGCACGGAAAATCGCGAAATTCTGGCTGCCCTGCGCCAAAACATTGAACCCGCTAAAATAAAAGATAGTGTCGACGGCGCTATCTGGGAGCACTGTGAAGCGTTATTACATCGAGAGTTCCCGGTAGATAATTTAGAATTCAAGCTATCGGAGAGCATACTCCGGCTCAGGGAAGAATATCTAAAACGACTGGCTCGGCGTCGGGCGCTTGGCGCCCAAGAAACAGACCAAGCCCTCCCCAATGAAGAGGACATGTCTGTAAGCCAAGGACTCAAGCAAGTATTTGTCGCAAAAGAGAAGTTAGGTACGAATAGGAGAAAGCAATGACCAAGGAACAAGCACCTTCTTTTGATTTTGACGAAAGCGAAACGTCAGAACCACAGGAAGAAGACGGAATAGTGCCCGAGAAAGAGCTGGAAGAAGAGTCTCTGAAAGACACGCTGGAGGAAGCTCCAACCAAAGAGGATCTGGAGGAAGAGGAACCGGGGATTACCCCTGCTGACCTCGCTCTGCCGCTAGAACAGCTTGAAGAGCCAGGCGTAGTGGATGACCCAGTGCGTATGTATCTCCATGAAATCGGGCGCGTACCGCTTCTTTCCGCCGACGACGAGAAGCGCCTTGCCCAGCAGATGGAACACGGCAAGCGCATCACGGATATTAAAAACTGCTGCCGCAAAGAGTTGGGGCGTGAACCACAAGCGACAGAGGTAGTTCAGCGCATGATGCGGGAGATAGGTCAGGCCACCCAACTCACCAACACCATGAGGGAAATCCTGCACTTTAAACAGACAAGTAGTTTCAGGAAAGCCCTATATTCTCCTGATTTCCGAAAGGTGATAGACAGCGAGATTGATCAGCGAGTCACCCAAGAGTTATCACAGAAACTTAATACCCCCCTACCGGACATCGAACTGGGTATTGTCAATCTTTCACTCAACACGCGCCTTCTCCCGCAGGAAATACTCGCTAAGATTGCAGAAACGGTTGAACTTGGAGGTTTGGAAAAACTCGCCGCCGACCCAGCCTTTGTGAAGGCTGTCAAAGCGCATGAAGCTCGTTTTTCGCGTCGCTTTGCTGACCTTGAACGAGAAGCCGAGCGCGCCCAGAAGCACCTTATTGAGGCCAACCTGCGTCTCGTAGTAAGTGTGGCCAAAAAACACATCGGTCGCGGCATGCCCTTGCTTGACCTTCTGCAGGAAGGCAATATTGGCCTTATCCGTGCCGTAGAAAAGTTCGATTACCGCCGCGGTTTCAAGTTCTCTACCTATGCTACTTGGTGGATACGCCAAGCTATCACGCGCGCCATTGCCGATCAGGCGCGCACCATCCGCATCCCTGTGCACATGGTGGAAACAATCAATAAATTGCTCTCAGTCTCACGGCAGCTTTCACAAGAGCACGGACGTGAGCCAACCCCCAAAGAGATAGGCGAACTCATGGAGATGTCTCCTGAGCGCGTGCGCGAAATCATCAAGGTTTCGCAGCTCCCCATTTCGCTGGAATCATCCATCGGCGAAGAGGAAGACTCGCACCTGGGAGATTTTATAGAGGATCAAAACGCCCTCGCTCCTCCCGATGCTGCCTCACGCCAGCTCTTAAAAGAGCAGATAGATGGGGTGCTATCATCTCTTACCCCGCGCGAACGGCGGGTGTTGCAGCTCCGCTTTGGACTGGAGGATGGGCGCGCCCGCACCTTGGAAGAAGTGGGCAAAGAATTTAACGTTACCAGAGAGCGTATCCGGCAGATTGAAGCTAAGGCACTCCGAAAGCTAAGACACCCTACCCGCAGCCGGAAGCTCAAAGATTACCTAGAATAATAATCGGTGCCCGCCGGAAATCGATTGGGTAGTCATAGAAATAGTTAGAGGGCTGGACAAAAATCCAGCCCTCGTTTTTCAGAACCACCTTCCCGCGGTCCACCGTTTAAGGCGACCGGGGGAATAAAGACAATTACCGATTTACGTTGCGATAGCAATCGCTGCAGTAAACAGGCTTGCCGGTGCGCGGCTCAAAGGGCACCTGGGTAGACTGACCGCACTGAGCACAGGTGGCAGGGAACATTTGGCGGCGAGCACCGCCGCCACCGCCTCCACCACGCTCAGCCTTGCGAGCATCGCGGCAAGCAGAGCAACGCTTAGGCTCGTTGGTATAGCCTTTCTGGGCGAAGAACTCCTGCTCCTGAGCGCTGAAAGTGAAATTGATACCACAGTCTACGCATTGGAGCGTTTTGTCGTTGTAAGCCATGGATGGCCTCCTCTCTTTCGTATTAGTTAGAGTTTTCGGTCATCCAGGGCTTGCGAGCTTGTAATAACCGTAACCTAGCTTGAAGTTATGATACAACAAATATATTCCGGTTGCAAGCTATCGAATAACTAGTGGTAGATATTTCTTTGGGCTAACACCTTGGACCCCTCTAAATAGCCTGCCTGATTTAGTATCAAAACAAAGCTAAATGAGGTATAATCAGGCATGAAGACATTCTTTGATGAAGCTAATCGCCTAGACCGCCTAACCGAACTGGGTGACCCCCTGATAAATCTGTCT
>CAYOAR010000071.1:0-13701 GCA_964402105.1 uncultured Dehalococcoidales bacterium | reverse complement strand
AGCGCTCTCAAGGCAAACTACCTTGAGAGCGCTATTACACCATTATCATTACTAATTAGTCAAATAATCTATTCTTATTTAACCCTCTAGCATCATCCCTTTTTTGTAGCTGCCTAGTATCTTTATCATCCCGGCATTTTTGCCCAAGCATTTCATAGCCCGCTCGGTGCCGGGATCAGTTAGACCGCGCTCAAAATCAAGATAAAAATAATACTGTCCGCTATCACCCGCAATGGGACGCGACTCCAACTTGGATAAATTTATCCCCTCGTCGGCAAAACTTTTTAAACACTGAATGAGGCTGCCGGACATATTTTTCACGCGGATAATCAAACTGGTCTTGTTGGCTCCATCGGCCATTTTCGCCTGTTGGGCAATGATGAGGAAGCGAGTATAATTCTTTTTATTAGTGCCAATATCGCGTGCTAACACTGCCATGTCATAAATTTCGGCGGCAAGCTTGCTGCCAACCGCCGCCGCCTGACGCATCCCCTGTTCCCGAATCATCCTCACTGCCCCCGCCGTATCGTCAGTCTCAATGCGCCGCATCCCGGGATGCTGCTCTAAAAACAAACGGCAATCGGTAAAAGCCTGAGGGTGGGAATAAACCTCGGTTATATCGGCAAGCCGCACCCCAGACCAACCGATAAGGTCAGAAACAATGTGCAAATATGCCTCGGCAACGATTCGGCTGTCATACTTCACTAGCAAGTCGTAGTTCTCCAAGAATGATCCGAGGCTAAAATTTTCAATGGCCACAACACCAAAATCGGACGTGCCTCTTTTTACATCTTCGAAAACTTGCTGGTAGGTGGGGCATTCGATAATCTCGGACTCACCGGGGAACTGCCGCCGAGCGACAATGTCGTGGTAAGAGCCGCGAGCACCTTGGATGGAAATCTTAACCATGGCCGCCTCCTGCAAACAGTGTTTTTACCCCATCCTCAGCAACAAGGGGAGGGGCGTGACCACTCATAATAATAATGACCCGGTCAGGCGAAAGCAAGGAACAGCGGTTGAGTCTGGCGAGCACTGCAGAACCTGGCCTCGCCAAATAGTATTTTTCTATCTTGATACCAATACAGAAGAGCAAGCAACTGATTCAAAACTACAATTCGCGCTTTAACCTTATTTCCCTGCAACCATCCTCCACAGTGAGTTCAGATAGCGCAACCTAATCACTCCCTGCGGCACGTCTATAAGCTGGCGATGCTGAACAGCGGCGAAGCCATTCACACGGTCTATCTCCGGCCTAAGCTGCTCCAAGTCCTCTATTTGACCACTCTTTATAAGAGCATCTATCTTCTCTTCCAATCGCCGAGCCTGTGCAAGGCGGGCGAGCTGTGCTTCGGCCAAGACACTGCTGATTTGCCCGTATTTAGCTTTAGCGCGTGTAAGGCGCATAGCCGCCTCATAGGTCACATCCATGATATCGTCACGAGATAGCCACTGCGTCTCGTAATTCAGTACGTGTTTCCAACTAGGCTGGAGCAAAGCCTGCCGATGCTCAGCCAGAGTGCGATAACGAAGTTTATAGCCATAGCGAGAGGGGCGCTCAAAAGCCAAGCTGCCGGGATCAAGAAAAGGAGCCAGCGGCCCTTGGTAAAAGATAAGCCGACGGTCTCCATCGAAGCGGCGCAGGAGTTGTTCGCAGTAGTCCACATCGGCAAGTACCGCTTCCCGCGTCTGGCCAGGCAGACCAATCATAAAATAGACCTCGAGGCGCTTAGCGCCGCAAGAGAGCCCGGAGGCGATGGTATCCTCCAGCGCCGCATTAGTATAATTCAACCCCAATGCCCGCCGTATGTCCCCATCATGCGAATGGGGCGAGATAGACAGCCCAAACTGCGGGGCGGCAAGGGAAATATCGACAACAAAGTGCGCGGGCGCAGGCCAGTAAAGCTCGAACATCACAGTGTTGCCCACCGGTTCGCGCTGGAGGCGGTGTAAAAAGTCCGCTGCCTTGTCCTCGCCGCTTTGGCGGATGTCAGAAAGAATAAAGATTGGGCCGCGACTGAGACGACTCAGATTCTTAACATCGCGATGAATCTCCTCCGAGGTACGAAACGCTGTTTCTCTCCGCCCCGTGACCTTCTTCAGTGCAGCCTTCGAGCCGCCGCAGAAGATGCACTGCTGTTCACAGCCCCGGCAAGTGAAAACCGCCGTGATGGGATGGGTAAGCCAGCCTTTGAACGGGATAATGCCCCGCAAGTCGCGGTAGCGAAAGACTTGGCGCAATAACCCGCCATAGTGATCATGCATCACATCATCCAAGCGGTTTGGGATATAACTCAGCGCATTTTCGCGCACCACACCCCGACTATCTTTCCAAATCAGGTTTGGCACCGAGCCTAAACGGCGGCTCTTTAAAGCGTGCAGGAGCGCCCGCATGGGCTCCTCGGTGGAATCACCGCGCATAACATAATCTACTTCGGAATAGTTTATTAATTCCCGCCAGTAATATGATGCGGTAAAGCCTCCGAGGACAATTTTGGCCTTTGGATGATGTTGCTTCACCAACCGCGCTATCTCCACCGCGCCGTGAGCGTGCACCAACCAGTGGAGATCAATGCCAAAGAGGGGAGCCTCCAGTTTCTGTATGAACTTTTCGGCATTAAAACGCGCATCCCGCAACATATGGTAGGCTAGATTGACGATGCGCACCCGGTAGCCGGCTTTTTCCAGATACTCCGCCAAACTGGTAAAACCCAGAGGATACATCTCAAAAACAGGCGTTGCGGGAACAAGGTCGGATACCGGCCCGTAGAGCTGCGGTGTTTTCCTAAAGTCATAAACGTGCGGAGGGTGCAGAAAGATAAGATCGGGGGTTTTCATGATATGAGCTCTCCCGCCGGGCACAGATGCCTCGACGGGAGTATATTGCCTAACTTACGGCTTTATTAGATTCCAATCAACAGCGCCAGCGATATGCCCGCAAAGAGCACTGCCAGCACGATGGTAAGCTGGAACAAAGTCTTTTCCAACCCGCGCTTAGTGCGATAAACGGTGTCCGCTTGCCCGAAAATACCGCCTATCCCGCCCCCTCGCACTTGGAGCAAGAGCGCCATGATGAGGGCTACCGACAAAACCATTTGAGCGATAATTAAGAATGTCTGCATTACAATTCCCCCAATTTTTTGGTCAAGAGCTCGGTTGCCACAGCAGGACTCGCTTGCCCCCTAGTTAGGCGCATCACCTGGCCGACCATATACTTTATCACCTGGGATTTGCCCCCTTTGAAATCTGCCACCGCAGCGGCGTTATCTCGTATTACCTCAGCCACCACGCGCTCCAACTCCACAACATCGCTTATCTGGGCAAGCCCTCTTTCCTCAATTATATCACCCGCCGGACGGCTGGAGGCAAACATTTCCTCTAGCACCGCCTTGCCGGTGCCTGTGTTGATAACCGAGCGCTCTACCAGTGCAACAAGCTCGACAAGACGCGCCGGGCTGACGCGCTCGCTAAAGGCAGTAATTTCAATATTGTTATCGTTCATAATACCCGCAACCGCCCCTAAAAGCCAATTGCTTATCTCCTTGGGAGAGAGTTCAGCTGATGCTGCTGTTTCAAAGTAATCGGCAAGCTCGCGACTCCCGGTGAGAATGGCGGCATCATAGGCAGGGAGATGATATTGGGTCATAAACCGAGTGTAGCGAGCATCTGGCAGCTCAGGCAGCCTCACTTTAATCTTCCGAATCCAATCGTCCGACAGCATAAGCGGCGGCAGGTCGGGCTCTGGAAAATAACGATAGTCGTGAGCAAACTCCTTGCTCCGCTGTGAAACTGTTTTGTTTTCGGCTTCCACCCACCCTCGCGTCTCCTGACTCACCCGCCCGCCTTGAGCAACTACCTGGCGCTGCCTCCCCGCCTCATACTCCAGTGCCCGAGACACGGCACGGAAGCTATTCATGTTCTTGACCTCAACTTTGGGCATGAAATCTTTCGTTCCCGCCGGCCGGATGCTTATATTGGCATCGCAACGGAAACTGCCCTCCTCCATGTTGGCAGCAGAAACACCAAGGTAGCATAACATGGTTCGGAGTTTCATGAGATACTGCCGGGCTTCTTCCGGCGAGTGCATATCCGGTTCACTCACAATTTCTATAAGAGGCATACCTGAACGGTTCATGTCCATCAGGGTGTAGCCGCCGTCTTCGGCACGATGCAATAACTTCGCTACATCCTCTTCCAGATGTACACGCGTGATACCGATTATCCGCGAGTGCCCCCCAATCTCAATTGAAAGAGAGCCTTTTGAACCCAGAGGTTGATCGCCTTGTGTGATTTGGTAGCCCTTCATGAGATCTGGGTAGAAATAATTCTTGCGGGAAAACCCGGTATGGACAGGCACTGAACAATTTAAAGCCAGCGCCGTCATGATAGTATATTCCACCGCTCGCTGGTTGATGACAGGCAGCGTTCCGGGCATGCCTAGACATCCCGGGCAAACATGGGTATTGGGCAGCGCATCAGCATATGAAGCCACGCATCGGCAATATACCTTGCTTTCGGTGGCGAGCTGTGCGTGCACCTCCAATCCGATGATAGTTTCGTAATCTATTGCAGAGATGATTCCTGTTGTCATAAGCAGCTTTCCAGTATATCAACATAACTCGCCGCCATCAAGGATAACGCTGACTAACATTCGATAGCAACAGCTACTTCCCGCGTGGGCTCTGAACGTTTTGCTTCATGCTGTATAATAAGCTTACATGAAAATAGTCTTCCGTTCGCGAGGCGAACTGCAAGCTCGAGTTGTAATGGGACTGTTGGATAGTTTTGGTATCCCCTCTGCCTTACAATCCCAAGCCCCGGGCTCGGTGTACGCATTTACCACAAACGGTATGGGCGAGTTCCGCGTCTTGGTCACACAAGAACTCGCCGACGAAGCTAAAAGAATAATCGAGGCTGAAGCAGATGAAGAAACAGAGTTATAAGACTGAGGGACGGTCACTATCAAGACAAATGGAGGCTTCACACCATGCTTAAATGGCTCGGTAATCTTAGGGATTCCAACGAGCGCGAGATTAACAAGCTGCGCCCTCTGGTTGAGATGATTGATGCTCTTGAGCCGTCATTTAAAGAGCTGTCAGATGACGAGCTTAGGGCAAAGACTGCCGAATACAAAAAGCGCCTTGCCGAAGCCACAGCTGAAGAACGCGAAGCTATAGAGGCAACACGAAAAGAACTTGCCGACGAGCAAGGCTGCATTCTCGCCGATATGACGGCAGAGGATAAAGAAGCCTTGTCCGAGCGTTGCCGCGCTCTCCAGGAACAAATCGATAACCTAGACAAAGAACTTCACGAGGCAGAGAATGACTTTCTTGACGAACTCTTGCCCGAGGCGTTCGCAAGTGTGCGTGAGGCTGCCCGCCGCACCCTCGGACAGCGGCATTTCGACGCCCAGCTCATGGGCGGCATTGTGCTGCACCAAGGAAAGATTGCCGAAATGAAAACCGGCGAGGGCAAAACACTCGTAGCCACCCTGCCACTATACCTGAATGCCCTCATCGGACGCGGCGTGCATCTAGTAACAGTGAACGACTACCTAGCCCGGCGCGACCCCTACTGGATGGGGCCCGTCTTTCACGCGCTTGGGCTCTCTGTAGCCAGCATCTACCCCATGCAAAACCCCTCCGAGCAACAGCCCGCCCGGCTCTATGACCCAGATTATACCTCTGATAAGGAGAATGACCCTTGGGCGCATTTCAAGCCGATCCGCCGCCGCGAGGCATACCTTGCCGATATCACCTACGGCACCTCGGCAGAGTTCGGTTTCGATTACCTGCGCGATAATATGGCACTGGATCTCAACCAGTGTGTGCAGCGCGCCCAGAGCTACGCCATTGTGGATGAGGTGGACAACTTGCTCATTGATGAGGCGCGTACGCCGCTCATCATCAGCGCTCCGGACATAGAATCGTCACAGAAATACCAGGTCTTCGCCCGCCTTGTGCAAAGTCTTAAGCCCGGAACGGACTACGAGACCAAAGAAAAAGAGCGGTCCGTCGAACCTACCGACGAAGGGTTCGCCCACATCGAAAACCTCTTGCGGCGCGAAGGGTTGCTTAAGGGAGATGGCCTCTACGACCCTCACAATGCCGATCTTATGCGTCACCTGAGGAACTCCCTCTCAGCAAAGGAGTTCTACCGCCGTGACCGCGAGTACGTGGTGAAAGACGGGGAGATCATCATTGTGGACGAATTCACGGGGCGCCTTATGCTGGGGCGGCGATATTCCGAAGGGCTGCATCAGGCTATTGAGGCTAAGGAGCGCGTTAAGGTACAACACGAGTCTAAGACGTTCGCCACCATCACTATTCAAAATTACTTTCGTATGTACACCAAACTTGCGGGTATGACCGGTACAGCGGCCACAGAAGCCGAGGAATTTTCAAAAATCTACAAACTTGAGGTGGTTCAGATCCCCACCAACAAGCCCCTCGCTCGGCAGGATCTAGGCGATCTCATATACAAAGACGAAAGCTCAAAGTTCAAGGCTATCGCCAACGCGGTGAAAGAGATACACGCCACCGGTCAACCGATTCTGATCGGTACCGTTTCTATCGAAAAGAGCGAGGCACTGGGCGATCTCCTCACCCGGCGCGGAGTGAAGCACAGCGTGCTCAATGCCAAGAAACACGAGCAAGAAGCCTTGGTGGTTGCCGAAGCCGGCTTGCCCGGTGCCGTTACGGTAGCTACCAATATGGCCGGGCGCGGCGTGGACATTATTTTAGGCGGCAAACCGCCGGAGAGTAGCGACGAAAAAGAGCGTGCCGAATGGCAGGCTAAGCATGATAAAATCCTCGCCCTAGGCGGGCTTTATGTCATTGGCACCGAACGGCACGAGTCCCGACGCATTGACAATCAGCTTAGAGGCCGCGCCGGCCGCCAGGGTGACCCGGGAACATCGCGCTTTTACGTAGCCCTAGATGATGACATAATGCGCCGCTTCGGCGGTGATCGCATCCAGAGCATTATGAACTGGGCGGGCATGGATGAGAACACCCCCATTGAAAACAAGCTTATCACGCGCTCTATTGAGAACGCCCAGACACGGGTGGAGGGCTACCATTTTGACACCCGCAAACACCTCGTGGATTACGACGATGTTATCAACAAGCAACGCGAAATCATCTACCGCGAACGGAAGAAGATTCTCTCTGGAGCTGACCTTAGAAGCAACATCCTTACCATGGTGCATCAGGAAATCGAAGAAGCCGTAGCCGAGCATACAAATATGCCTAGAGGGGAGGATCCCGACTACGCCGCCCTCGTAAAGCATGTCTCTGGGCTTTTCTCCCCAAATGTGGCCATTAAGGACTTCAGTGCCGAAACCATCTCGCGCCAGACGCCCCCAGAGATAACCAAATCTCTCGTGCGCATTGCAGACGCCATATACGAGCAAAAGGAGAAGGGATACGGTGCGGAGGGCATGCGCATCTTAGAGCGGCTGGTTATGCTACGGGTAATTGACACTCTTTGGGTTGAGCACCTTACAGCTATTGATTACCTGCGCCAGGGCATCGGTATGCGAGCGGTCGCTCAGCAGGATCCGCTCGTTGCTTACCGCCGCCAGTCATCTGAGATGTTCCAAGAACTCTTAGATGCTATCCGAGAAGAGGTGGCTCGCACTATTTTTAAGGTCTCTTTAGTGAAAAAAGAAACATCTAGCATCAAAACAGCGGGGACAAGTTCTGCCTCGCCTCAGGGCGGCCAGGCACCCCGACCCACGCCAGCCCCCATCTTCTCATCACCTATGTCAAAAGTAGTCGGTCAGCCAGGAGACAAGCGGGCACTACCGCAAGCCGGCAAGAAGGTAGGACGCAATGAAGCGTGCCCCTGCGGCTCCGGCAAAAAATATAAACACTGCTGCGGGCAATGAGCGCCTATCTTACCAAAGCAGGGGGCGGTAGTATTGCTTTTGAATTTCACAGCAGGAACGCCAGATTATGACCGAAACTTCTATTCAGACAATTGTTGCACAGTTTCGCGCCGCAGTTGCCAGCAATAAAAACTGGTATCTCGCTCTTCTTAATGCCGCGCGCGATTGGCCTGTCAGCGAGGAGAATATTGACGACGCACATTACCGTTATCTGATCGCAGGAGAGGCGTTTGATCTCGCCCAAATAAGCGAGAGGCTGATTGAAACGGCAAAAGATCTGATCCCGGAACAAGAGCAGATAGACCTTCTATTCCATGGCCGCCCTCCTGTGGCACTTGCTCCTGAGGAGTTGAGGGAGCATCTTGGTGAGGAAAAATACAAGCAGCACCTAAACTTCTTCTACGGCGTCACCATCGAGGAAGCCCTTCAGGAAATAACCGCCGATGAGGTGCGGAAGGAAGAGCGCGGCGTACGGGCACGCGCAGATGCCTGGATAGCAGACGAGGCTTTTCTGCGTATATACAACAAGTCTCAACCGGAGCTTATTGACCTCTTTAATGCCGAGAGTGCTCGCGCATGGGGCGACATGAGTCTCATTGAGATGAAAGAGTTCAATTACTGGCTCTTTAAGTACCGCTTAGCCCATTCTGACCCCGAGAAGTCAGCGTCGGATACTAAAAAAGCCCTCGTTTGGCTAAAGAGGCAAACCAAATAGTTTTTGTCGGGACGCCCAGCTAAGGCGTAAACTCAAAAGCGCCCGCTTAATACGCGAGCGCTTTGCTTTTACAGAGGCCGAAACGAGAAGCTACTCAAACATCGCCCCCACCGACAACCCGGTATGGATGCGGTGGATAGCCTCGCCAAGGAGCGGCGCAATAGGCAACACAGTTATTTTATCCAGTTTCTTCTGCGCTGGTACTGGTACCGTTTGAGTAACAATGACTTCTTTCACTGGTGAGCTCGCGATGCGCTCAATTGCTTTACCAGAAAAGATGGGGTGGGTGGCACACGCATATACCTCGGTGGCACCAGCCTCAAGCAGGGTAGCCACGGCATTTACCAGAGAGCCCGCCGTATCAATCTCGTCATCTACTGTGACAGCTATTCTCCCCGACACATCGCCGATGACATTCAGGGTCTCGGAAACATCAACATTGCCAATGCGGCGCTTCTCAATAATGGCCAGAGGGGCATTCAGGCGAGTAGCCAAATCACGCGCCCTCTTGCTGATACCGATATCAGTAGCTACAACCACAACATTTTCAAGATTTTTCTTGCGGATATGCTGTGCCAAAATAGGCAGCGCTGTGAGCTCATCTACAGGCACATTAAAAAAGCCCTGGATCTGTCCGGCATGGAGATCAACAGTGAGTACGCGGTTTGCTCCAGAAGTGGTAATCAAATCGGCTATCAGACGAGCAGTGATAGGTACGCGCGGCTGGTCTTTTTTATCGGTGCGGGAATAGCCATAATAGGGAACAACAGCCGTGATACGCCCGGCTGACGCCCGCCAGAAAGCATCAAGCATAATAAAAAGCTCAACCAAGCTATCATTTACCGGCGAAGAGATGGGCTGTATGATGAACACGTCGCGGCTGCGCACGTTCTCTCCAATTTTGACGAAAGTATTCTCGTTGGAGAATTTTGAAACCTCTATGCGTCCGGGCGAAATGCCAAGATAGTCGCACACCGAGCGCGCCAGCTCCGGATGGGCGTTGCCCGAGAATACCTTCAGCTCATCCATATATTACCTCCCGCCAGAAAAAGGCGAATAAATTTCAGCTTCGATATTAGCTATCTATACCCGGCACCGGAAACCGCTGGCATAGGTTCTGCACCTCGCTCCGTACTTCTTGCTCCACAGCGGCATCGTCTACATGGCTTAGGATGCGTATTATCCAGCGGGCAACCATTTTTATTTCACCATCGCCAAAGCCACGGGAGGTAACAGCTGGCGTGCCCAATCTCATACCGCCTGCCACACGGGGCGAATGTCCCTTGTTGAAAGGCACGGTGTTGCGATTCACAACGATGCCCGCCCGTCCCAGCGACTCCTCGGCTTGCTTGCCATTGACCCCAGCCGGCCCTAGGTCTACCAAGATAAGATGGTTATCGGTGCCGCCGGAAACCAAGCGGAGTCCGGCCATTTTCAGCTCCTGCGCCAAAAGGCGGGCATTGTCCAAAGTCTGCTGCTGATAGCGGACGAAGTCTGGCCGCATAGCCTCAAGGAAGCAAACTGCTTTCGCGGCGATAGCATGCATGAGCGGCCCGCCTTGGGTGCGGGGAAAGACAGCGCTATCCACCGGCTGTGCCAGTTCCTGGCGGCACAGGATAAAGCCGCCGCGCGGACCACGGAGCGTTTTATGGGAAGTAGAGGTCACCATCTCCGCATATGGAACCGGCGAGGGGTGCAATCCTGCAGCTATGATACCGGCGATATGTGCCATGTCCACCATCAGCTTGGCGCTTACCATCTCCGCAATCTGATGCAGTCTCTCAAAATCAATGATACGCGGATATGCCGAGGCACCGGCAACGATGAGTTTAGGCTTGTGCGTACGAGCGAGGCTCTCAACCCCGGCATAGTCAATGCGCTCGGTAGCCGGATCCAACCCATAGCTAATAAACTTGTAGGCCTTACCAGAGAAATTCACCGGTGAACCGTGGGTCAAGTGACCACCGTGAGCAAGCTCCATGCCGAGCACCGTATCACCGGGCTCAACAAGAGCGTAATAGGCAGCCATGTTAGCCTGCGCCCCAGAATGCGGCTGCACATTGGCATGATCCGCGCCAAAAAGCTCTTTAACGCGCACGATGGCCAAGGCCTCAATATCATCCATGTTCCCGCAACCACCGTAGTAGCGCTTGCCGGGATAGCCCTCGGCGTATTTATTGGTAAGGAACGTCCCTTGTGCCTCCAGCACGGCGCGAGAGGTGTAGTTTTCGGACGCGATGAGGTTGATGGTTTCTTTCTGCCGCTGCCTCTCTAGGTTTATGGCACGGAATATATCCTGGTCGGTCGTGTTAAGTGAGTTCATAGTCTCCCTTTCATGAGTTGCCGGGTTGGGATTAGGGATATATTTTAAGCGCCCAAGACGTCTAAACGCAAATCATGGCTTAGACTTCCAGACAGCAGTTAATTTAAAGATATCGAAACAACGGCAAACCGAGCTTAACACTACCAAGGCAAGGTTTGGAAATAACCCGCCTACCTTTTCCATGTCAGCCAATTGTTGGCAAAGAAGTTCCAAAGCATGGCAACAGCGATACCGATTAGGTTGGCAATAATGTCAAATGGTGCCTCCCAACCTGCCCAGCGAGTTAAACCTAAATATATGCCGTACTGTACACCCGCACCAAGTAGGCTTATCAGGTTGAACTTGACAAGCCTCCCCAGAAACGACTTTATTCCCTTTCCGCGACAGTCGGCAAAGGTGAAAAAGTAGTTGAGCAAGAAATTTGAAATTATCGCCACCTCAATACCGATAGGTACGGCGATGGCATCGCGGGGATAGGCAAACCCTGCGAATCGGGTCAGTATAAACCGCATGCCTTCATTGACAATTACCCCGCTACCGCCCACCAAAGCAAATTTGACAAAGCGCAATATCTCACCGCTACGACGCATAAGGCTCCAGAGGTGTTTGAGATAGTCTATCTCTTGTTTTACATTAAGCTTGCTTTTGCCTTTCTCGCGGATACGGAATTTAAATGGCACCTCTGCCACCCTTTGCGGGCGGGCAACAACAATCATCTCCAGGAGAATCTTATAACCGATGGGGGCAAGCTTAATGTCTTGGATGACCTTCCGTCTGAAAGCAAAGAAGCCGGACATGGGGTCTTTCACTTTTCGGGAGAGCGGCAAACAAAGGTGGGCCAGAAAGATAGCCCCGTTGGAGGTTATCTGCCGGAATTTGCTCCAGCCATCGTTGCCACCACCCGGCACGTAGCGCGAAGCCACGGCCACATCGGCACCCGCATCTATGGCGGCGATGACACTTGGTACCACCTCGGGTGGGTGCTGGAGATCGGCATCCATAACCAAGATGGTGTCGTGGCGAGCAAAACCAAAGCCGTCCATAACAGCTGTAGCCAATCCTTTTTTACCCCGGCGCACCACAATACGCACGGGGTAGTGCGCGGCAAGCTCCGCTACCAACTCCTCTGTGCCGTCACGAGAGTCATCATCCACGAGGACAATTTCATAATCCCGCTGGGCGAGAGCTCGCCCCAAACACTCCACCAGCGCGCGAATGTTTTCGCGCTCTTTGTAGGTCGGGATGACGATGGAAAACGGCTTAGGCAATGCTGCTAAAGTCCTTAAGACCTAATAAAAGTCATGCCGCGCACCTGCTTCTCTGCGCAAGCACTATCCCTCGTTCAAACCAAAGGTAATCGCTGGCAACAAGGAGCACGCAGTTAAGTGAAATCCGCCATTCACTCAAGGCAAGTTAAAATGGAGCCGTCTCCTCAAGCCACAAGTATACAGCGATTTCCAACTGCCCAAATGTCAGGTCTATCTCCCCAACCAGAGCACCCTCAGCTGTACCGAGGTTGTTTGTCGCCCTATAGATTGCGATGCATTTATCCAGCCCGTATTTTTCCGCTAAGTAACTTACAACTACATATGATTCGGCAAGCGCCAGTCCCGGGTTTGATGCTTCCACCGCGTCCCAACTGGCTAAGCGCGAAAGCTGGTATATCTGAGCCCATTTGCCATCGGCTCGAGCTTTGCGAGCAATCTCAAACTGTAACTCGTGCCAAGCCTGCACACTATCTTGATACACCGACTCGCGGAGTGCTATATAAGATACATAGCTTGCAACCCCTGCATCCATCCAGTGGATGTTCTTCGAGGTGCTCTGTCAGCAGAGGCGATCCATGGCACCCAAGACTTGCTGATGGTAGATGGCACGTATGTCAAAGTCCGGTGGAATATGGATGAAGCCATTCGTCGGCCGAGGGGCACCTCCATCTCGGTAGCGCGTTGCTTCTTCGTCGGTAAAACCGCTATATTCGTGTAAACCCGCGACTAAGTCTGGCTGAGTAGCATAGACAAAGACTGTCAGTGTCGGCTGGAGCGCATTGAGCGGAGGGGATGGTCTCATAATTCGGCTGATATCTTCTTGGGCTGCCTTGATGGCCTCGGCGCACCATTTAGCCCGCGCCTCGTTGCCCTCGTTGTACCAAACATCAACTCTGGTGGTATTGACCATAATGCTAATATCAAGCTTGGCAGTCGGCATGCCCGGCTTGATATAGACATACCCATTCGGCATATTGTAATGGCCTTTGTCCGGCGCCCTATCCGCCGCAACAAGGGTGCCGCTGTCTGTCAGCCACTTGCGAGTTGCTACCGTGAAATTGAACTGCTTAAGATCCAGCATTTGGGCAGGTACGTTGAAATCAATAGCGCTGTCCGCTATCTGATACTCCACAGGCCACACATCGCCGGTGATTAAATTGCGGAGCTCTGCACTAACAGAGCCTGATATCATAACCAGCCTCAAAAGGTAATTAGGCGCAATGTCGTCGCCAACAACCTTCGTCATCTCAATATCGATACAAAAATCCCACTCCAGCATTAGACCGGGGCTGTCAAACTCAGACGGCACAGCATCATCAAGCACCATGCGGAAAAACGAGCCTGTTTCGGCTACATAGACCTCCGCCCCAACAATATCTAGGTAGGGCTCTGCCTGAAGCGCCTGTCCTTTGCTATCAAATAAGTCGCCCTTGCGGTCCTCAATGACGAGTTTCTTGGCACCATCCGGAGGTACAAGCGGTTCCTTGGTGACTGGAGGAACGGTTGT
>CAYOAR010000070.1:0-8456 GCA_964402105.1 uncultured Dehalococcoidales bacterium | reverse complement strand
AGCGCTCTCAAGGCAAACTACCTTGAGAGCGCTGATTTGAGAGCGTGCTTATCTGTTATAATACTGGGCGGAGGCGGATAGGCTCTGGTGGGCCTTGCGGACTTCAAATCCGTTGGCGGCAGTTAACCTGTCGCGGGGGGTTCGATTCCCTCCCCCTCCGCTGCAAATAAGACGCGCTGTCATGCGCTACCTTGAAGCAAGCTTGATGCTTGCTACTTGAAATAGATAATCGTCTGGGCTTAAAGCGCGGCGTGGGAGTTGCGCTTTGGGCTCAGTGTTCTGCATAAGGAGGCTCGCTTGGCGGACGGAGCAACGGAGATTCGCCTAACTGCCCTGTCGCATTACTCGGGCTGAGGGGCAAAGCTGAGTCCGGGTGACTTAGCCAAAGCCTTGGGGTGTATCAAGATACCCTCGAATCCGAATGTGCTGACCGGGGTGTCGGACGATGCGGGTATATACAAACTAACCGATGATTTGGCCATTGTGGAAACAGTGGACCTCATTGCCGCTATCGTTGATGACCCTTACACCTTTGGGGCAATAGCTACGGTCAACGCGGTGAGTGATATCTATGCTAAGGGTGGTAAGCCGATTACAGCCATGAATGTCGTAGCTTTTCCTGCAGATACCATGGATGCCTCTATCTTGGGGCAAATCTTGAAAGGGGCGCTCGATAAACTTAACGAGGCCGGTATCGCCTTGGTGGGCGGGCATAGCGTGCGTAATGATGAGGTGCGCTTCGGCGTAGCTGTGACTGGAATAATTCACCCGGAAAAGGTAATTGCCAAGAACGGTGCCCGGGCGGCTGATCGCCTTATTCTGACCAAGCCCTTGGGTACCGGCATCTTGAATACAGCACTCAAGGCAGGTATGCTGCCGGTCGATGTGCGTGACCGCGCTATTGTCCAGATGTGTACCCTCAATGACAAGGCTAGTCAAGCCATGGTCAACGTGGGCGTGCATGCTTGCACCGATGTCACGGGCTTTGGATTATTGGGGCATCTAGCGGAGATGGCTGAAACCAGCGGCCTTTCGGCAGAGATAGATGCCCGGGTTGTACCAATCATTCCAGAGGCTCGTGAGTTTGCTCATATGGGTCTCATCCCGGAAGGAATGTACGCTAACTGGGAATTCTATGCTCCCGTGATAGATGCCGAAGGTATTGATGAGGACACACTGGCCATTCTCTATGATCCGCAAACTTCCGGAGGGCTGCTGATTGCAGTCGCCCCAGAAAAAGAAGGGGCTATGCTCGCTGAGTTGGAAAAGTTGGGGGTGGGGGCAGTGGTTATCGGGCGCATGACGGATGGTCTACCAAGCCGCCTAAAGGTGTTATGAGCCGGTCTGAGGAGTCCAACGATTTTCCTCTCCGCCGCTTGCCGGCGGTGGAAAAGTTGCTTGTTTCCCCTGAGATAAAGCCACTGGTTGCACGCTACTCGCATGCTTTGGTTGCCAGTGCCATTCGGGAGATACTCGCTTCGTTTCGCCGGGATGCGCGTGCGGGGAAGATGGTGCCCTCCCATAAAGATATTGCAGCGCAGGTTGCGTCTTACCTAAACACGCAGTGGCCCGGGTTTTTAAGCCCCGTCGTAAATGCCACCGGTATTATTCTTCACACTAACCTCGGGCGGGCTCCGCTTGCACCAGCAGCTTTGGAGGCACTCACTTGCCTTGGGGGCACTTATCTCAATCTCGAAAGCGACCTTAATACAGGTGAGCGCGGGGAGCGCACGCTTGAGCTCAGGCGCCTCTTAACTGCCATGACCGGCGCGGAGGACGCCTTGGCGGTAAATAACAATGCTGCGGCGGTGCTGCTCATCTTGGTGGCTTTAGCCCACGGCAAGGAGGCGGTGGTGTCCCGTAGCGAGCTGGTGCAGATCGGCGGCGGTTTTCGTGTGCCCGAGATTATGGCTCAGAGCGGTGTCATTCTCCGCGAGGTGGGTACTACCAATCAGACAAACGTGGATGACTACGCACGAGGGATAGGCGATAACACTGCTCTATTGCTGAAAGTGCATCCCAGTAACTTCGTCCAGCGCGGCTTTGTCCGTGGAACTGATCTTCAAGATCTGGCTGGACTTGCGCACACACGCGGCTTGCCCCTAGTCTATGACTTGGGTGGCGGGGCGCTGCTCGACACCGCCGCTTATGGGTTATGTCACGAGCCCACTGTACAGGATGCCCTGCTGGAGGGAGCGGATTTGGTTTCTTTCAGCGGCGACAAGCTCTTGGGTGGACCGCAGGCGGGTATCATAGTAGGCCGGAGCAAGTACATTCAGCCTTTACTAAGACACCAGTTCCTTCGTGTGGTGCGCTTGGATAAGCTCTCGTCGGTGGCGCTTGCGGCGACTTTAAGGTGCTATCTTAACAACGAAGCTGCGACATGTGTGCCTGTCTGGCGTATGATGGCACTTACAACCGAGGAGATTGCCCGGCGGGCAGGGGCGGTAGCCGTATCTTTAATGGCGGCGGGCATTCCAGTTGAGATAAGAGATGGGCACAGTTTGGTGGGTGGCGGTTCGCTCCCCGAAGAGACTCTGCCGACTGTTCTCATCGCTCTTAAGCCCTGTGGCAAGCTTGAGGACTTTGCGCGCAGGTTGCGCTTGTCTGATCCGCCTGTCGTCGCGCGTATTGAGGAAGGGCGCATTCTTCTCGATCTGCGCACTG
The DNA here is from genome assembly GCA_964402105.1 of uncultured Dehalococcoidales bacterium. Lineage (GTDB taxonomy): Bacteria > Chloroflexota > Dehalococcoidia > Dehalococcoidales > UBA1222 > WRNP01. Next base: position 5,789 of record CAYOAR010000070.1, on the reverse strand, counting down.
TGTTACCAGAGCAGGATAGCCTTGTAGCATTGCTTGTTACCAAAGCCAGGCCGCAAGAGGCCAGGACGTGCTGACCATAGCCACAGCCGGTCATATTGACCACGGCAAATCTTCTCTCATCAAGGCTCTCACTGCCATTGATCCCGACCGCCTGCCGGAGGAAAAAGAGCGCGGAATGACCATTGACCTAGGCTTTGCCTGGTTGCCGTTGCCGTCAGGTGAAGTAGTGGGCATGGTGGATGTGCCGGGACATAAACAGTTTGTCCATAACGTCATCCCCGGGCTGTTCGGAGTGGATGCCGCCCTACTTGTGGTTGCTGCCGACGATGGCTGGATGCCCCAAACCGAGGAGCACTTACGAATCTTGGATTTGTTGGGTATCAGACACGGCTTGGTTGTCCTCAATAAGATAGATTTAGTTCCAGACCGCGCTTGGCTTGATTTGGTAAGCGATGATATCGCCCAGCATTTAACAGGTACCAGTCTGGATGGCTCTCCTATCTTGCGCGTGAGTGCTCGCACCGGGGATGGCCTAGAGGAAATGCGACGTGCCGTTACGGACCTTACCGCTCGACTCGCGCCTCGCAGAGATGTAGGCAAACCCCGCTTGCCGGTGGATCGTGTGTTCAGCATTAAAGGTGCGGGTGTGGTTGTAACTGGAACCTTGTCCGGCGGAATCTTCCGAGTAGGAGAAGATGTGGCACTCTCCCCTGCGGGGTTGCCTGCTCGAATACGCGCCGTGGAAAGCTACAAACAGCTCCAGCCGGAAGCTATGCCAGGTAGTCGCGTGGCCCTCAACCTCTCGGGTATAAAACAGGAAGAGATAAAGCGCGGCGATCTTGTGTTGCCAGTAGAGATGCCTATCAGCCGAGTCCTAGACGTAGAACTCAAACTGCTGCCTGGCTTAGAAGCACCCCTCAAGAATATGGCTGAAGTGGTTGTTTTCATAGAAACCCGCGAGATGCTGGGACGGGTTGCTTTGATTGGTCCTCGGTTTCTTGCACCTGGTGAGAGTACTTATGCGCAGCTTCGTCTGAGTGAGGATGTGTCTGCTTATATTGGCGAACGCTATGTTATTCGCCAACAATCGCCTCCTCTTACTATCGGTGGTGGGGTCATACTTGATCCCCAAGCCGAGAAGTTCAAGATTGTTGGGGTGTCGGTGCGGCAAGCATTTCTGGGGAAAAGGAGGACTTTGGGGTTGCCGGACCTGATTCTATCCGAAGTGGAAAAAAGACACCAGGTGATGGCAGGCAGTATGCTTTCGGCTAGTTTTTTCTCCAAAGAAGAGATAGACCGCGAGGTAAAAGAACTCTTACGGCAGAGACGCCTCGCAACCGCAGGGCAATTTCTTGTAGACATTCTTTTCTGGCAAGATGTGGGCGGGAGGCTCTTGTCTGTGGCTAAGGCAGAACACGAGGCTGACAGGTCGAAGAAAGGTATGCCTCAAGCGGTGGCGCAGAACGCCTTGGGGTTGGAGAAGGATGTCTTTGATGCCTTGGTGCAAGAACTTGTCTCAGCGGGCAAACTAGTGCGTCTTGAAGATGCTCTGGCACTTCCAGAGCATCGCCAGCAGCTTTCATCGCAACAGGAGGTGCAGGCAAAGGCCATACGCCTGATGTTTCAGAAAAATCCCAAAGCACCTCCCACTCTTAAAGAGGTGACCGCTGAGATCCTGGGCAGCGTGGGGGTGGTGAGGTACCTCGCCCAACAAGGTGAGCTGGTTGAGTTACCTGAAGGGGTGCTCATGACCGCTGCCCAATTTGGTGCAGTAGAGACTGAGGTGGTGCGACTGCTAAAAGATAAGGGGAAAGTTACTATCCAAGATCTGAGCTCCTGTTTTGGTTTCTCGCGTAAGTATAGTATTCCAATTTTCACTCAACTGGATAGGCTGGGTATAACCCGGCGCGAAGGCGATGTGCGGGTAGCAGGCAAAAAAACAGCGGGATAGGCTTCACACTACCGCAAAGTACGATTGTGGCTAAGGGACATTGCTGGGGAACAGCCCCGCTGAAAAGCAGAGAAATGTTTGAGATGGTGGAGACGGGGGAGAGTCGAACTCCCCGTCCAATGAGAATCTCCCGGAATATGCTACAGGCTAGCCAGCTGTTTATCTGACCCCAGCGGCCTCAACTGGCCGAGTCCGCAGAGGCTAGCCGATTAATCTTTCATCTGCCTTATCGGCGTAAGCGGATGGCACCCCGGCTTAATGTCACCCAGATCCCGGTCCGTCGGGGTGGGACTAGGCTGGATGCGTCGGCTTTATTTAGCCGGCGAGAACCAATTCAGGTTCGGCAGTTGTTGTTTGCCATCTTTTTAATGAGGTGGATGGCAGCCTCATCCTGCAATCCCGTAGAGGACCCTCACTGTCGAAACCACGCGTCCCCATTTACTAAGCATTGAGTTTTGGGGTTGGGTGTGACTAGGAAGACCCGCCACTCACAGCTATCTTCTTTTTAAGGTGCGCTCAATCTCCCGTTCGGCATCTCGGCGCAGAGTAACTTCCCGTTTGTCATAGAGTTTCTTGCCCCGTCCAAGTCCGATCTCCAGCTTTGCGACACGCTCCTTGATGTACATTTTAAGGGGCACGAGTGTCAAGCCTTTTTCTTGGAGCTTGCCTTGCAGCTGATTGATTTCTTTGCGGTGCAGGAGAAGACGACGCCGGCGTGTTGGTTCATGTCCCATGTAGCTTGCCGGGTCATAACGAGCGATGTGTGCTCCGGTGAGCCACAGCTCGCCGTTTTCAGCCTTCACGTATGCCTCGCTCAGGCTCACCCGGCTCTCACGCACAGATTTTATCTCTGAGCCGGAAAGCGCAAGTCCAGCTTCAAGTGTTTCCAAAACACTGTAGTTATGATAGGCCTTGCGGTTGGTGGCAACAATCTTGATATTCACTACTTATTGTAGCATAATAGCCTCCAGTGTCGCCATTGTAAATGACCATTGGCCCACATCTGCAACTATGGACAAAACCGATCTGTCGACTTTCGCTGCACTGGCTTGGGAATATAGCTTGCTGGTCTTTGCCGCTGGCTTGGGGGTGCTCCAAGTTGCGGCCGCCCTCGGCGGTTTCCGTGGGTTGCTGTTTGCGCCTGGCGAGGTGCGAGTGAGGTTGTATCCCAGTCGGCGGTTCTTTGCCATGTCGCATGTTGCTTTCAGCTATGTCTTTGCGGCGGTGATGGTCACCCCGGCATTGATCGATTTCTTCCTGTGGAATGGGCGCAATGAAACCGGCATCATTGAGGGTGCGGAACAAGCTGGCTTCTTTGTGCTGGCTATGGCCGCGGCGGTGGCCTTTACCTTTCTCTTCTCGTCACTAATAAATCATTGGCGGTTGCGCCGTAACGAGGCGAGGGGGATTGGTTTGGAAACGCTGAAAGATATCACGTGGGCACAGGCCATCGCGCGGCGCTTGGCGAGGATGAAGCGTGGGTTGGGATAGAGCCCTTTTCCGCTGGATAAACGGGCTAGCCGGACACTTTCCACTATTGGACCGCATTGTCATTGGTATTGCCAGCGACTACTTTATAATTGTCGTCATGTGTTTGGTGCTGGTAGTGATGTGGTTTGGCACCCGCGATCAGGAACGTCGGCGAGACAACCAACTAGCTGTAATCGCTGCCATGAGTAGCTTGGGGTTGGCAGCAGCCATGGTAGCGCTTATAAACCTATTCTTCGTCAATAACAATGTTTTAGCTGGCACGGCACTTGCCAACCTCTTTAATCGCCAGCGCCCGTTTGAGGTTGAACCTGGGGCCACTCTTCTTTTCTATCGCCCGACTGACCCGTCTTTCCCGTCCAATATGGCAGCCGTGGTGTTTGGCTTGGCGATTGCCGTATGGTTAAAGAACCGAAAAGCCGGCAGTGTGTTGTTGGGTATGGCTTGCTTGGCTGGCTTTGCTCGTGTCTATGTTGGCATCCACTATCCGGGAGACATTCTCGGCGGGGCTTTTATTGGCTTAATGGGAGCGGCCTTGGCGTTTGCGTTAATTAAACTCCTTTGGCCGGTTAAGCGACTGCTTTTTTGGGTACTCGAGAGGCTTTACCTTGCGGGTTGAGCTGTCTTAAGAATCCAATCTCTCCTCGGCAAGGGCGCTGAGAAAATCCCTAAATGCTTGGACATCTTCGGGTGTGCCCTCCAAGATACCGGCATTGTCAACTCTGAGGCGCCAGAGTTCCTTGAGGCCGTGCCGGCATTCGGGTTTGGCGAGATCTGCTGCCCAATCACGGCAAGGCTTCGGTTTTTCTTGGTGCACGGTACATAAAAACTCCTTTTTCTCACCGCTAAGAAAAGGACACTTCCCATTCACCTGCCGTAATAGACATTTGTCTACTCCGGGCCAGCGGGGGTCGGCATAGTGTGTACGGAAATCTGGGAGCGACAAGCCCAAGTAACGCGCAAGATGCTCGGCCTCGGTATTATCCAGAAGCACTTGGAAGCGCCTACAGCACTCGCCGCAACGAAAACAAGCCAAGGTGTCCAAGGATTGCACAGATTTGATCATGAGTGTATTGTAGCATGATTTGATCGTGGACGTGGCTGCTTGGTTTGGCGGCCTAGACAACACGCAGAGTTTTGACTATAGACAGTCCATAGACAGATATGACAAGCTGGTAAATTAAGCGCTGCCGAGGTAAAATCGGAATATGAAAATTGCAGTCCGCATTGCGCAGGTGGTTTTTGTCCTCTGTTTGCCCATCCTTCTTTTCACAGCATCAATCGGTGTAGCTTTCAACAGCTTGTGGCTCTATAGTTATGGCTTTGGCAAATATGAAATAAGTACGGCAACGGGTATCAGCCAGCCGGAGTTAATTAGATCCGCTAGAGCCCTGATAGACTATTGGAACTCTGGTGAGGAGTTTATCAGCATCATTGTGGAGAAAGACGGACAACCATTTGTCTTGTTTAATGAACGTGAGGTTACTCACCTAAAAGATGTGAAAGCCTTAGTGCGGTTAGATTACGCAGCACTTATAGCAACCGGCCTGTACTGTGCGGCATATGCCGCGCTCGCGTTTTGCTATCGCCGCCCTGCTTACCGACGGGACCTCGCCGTCGCCGGGTTTAGCGGAGGTATCTTGAGCTTGGGGATTCTGGCGATTGTAGGCGTTACAGCGCTTGCCGACTTTGATGGTTTCTGGCAGCAATTTCACCTCCTAAGCTTTACCAATGACCTTTGGCTGCTTGATCCAAGCCGTGATTTCCTCATCATGATGTTCCCCGAGGGCTTTTGGGCAAACAGCGTGATTGTTGTGGCTGGTCTGACAGCCTTCTTAGCACTGCTTATTGGTATTCCGTCTTGGTTTTACCTTAGAAAGACGTAGTCGCTAATTTTAAGGAGCCGGGTGGGGCTATCTTTGCAAGGCGCTTGGGGCGGGTGTGCTTGTAGACTGTGACACCCTGCTGTGCACTGCGTGTATAGTACGACAATTAGCCATTGTATTGGTGGGCAGGTCTTTGGACAGGTGGCCGGAAAGTGTTAAAATAGGAGGAGCATGCCTATTTACGAATTCCATTGTCCGTCTTGTCAAGAGCGCTTTGAGCTTATGCGCCCCATGAGTCAAGCCTCTGAGAAAGGCGGATGCCCTAAGTGCGGGCAGCTTGCGCCGCGTGCCATCTCGCGCTTTGCCTGTCTTGCCAAAGACGACACAGGTTACACTGCGCCATTGGGCGGCTCGTCCTGCGGAAGTTGCACCTCCAGTTCCTGCAGCACATGTGGCGGCTAGGGTCAAAACTGGTTCCGAAACGCTCATATAACCTTTATGGTATGTTTCTATACGGCAGTTTC
>CAYOAR010000069.1:0-4940 GCA_964402105.1 uncultured Dehalococcoidales bacterium | reverse complement strand
CGGTGATTGATAGCAGTGCAGAAAAATTGTCGGCATTCGCGCCAAGGTGATTTGAAAGTGCAGGCTGCAGCGGTCCGTATAAGACGTAAATGAGATAAACCCAAATATTAAATGCAGCAATGCCGCGGAAAGCATCAAGCCAGGCAATCCCGCGCCATTTTGCCTGGCGGTAAAAAGAAGCGATTGCTACCAGGGCACCGGCCAACGTAATGGACAGGTATTGCCAAACGAACTGCGGGCTTCGAGCGACCACTACATCAAGCACGTTGCCAAACAAAAAGGAGCTTAGGCATAGCGTACCTATTGCTATTCCGGCAACGCGGAAACGGTAACTATCTTTATATATACCGTATAAGATCAAACCGACAGCTTGCACCAGCCAGCCGGCAGAGAACCAGACTGTGTCGACTGCGAAGAGTACGACGAGGGCGGAAAAGGTTATGGCTGTGATGAAAAACAGTGCTCGCAGGGAGCCGGTTTCTGATTTAGGAACACCGCTGTTCTGATGCCGTTCTGCGCTGAGTGCCATGACCAAACAGCATACAGCCCAGAAAATTGCAACACAGGACGTACTGCGGCCTCCGAGATGTGGTGAAACGCTTGATGTCCAGAATAACAAACCCATCAGAAAGCGGAAAAAAATATTACAAACAAGCAGGGCAATATCGCTGATGCCAATGCGCGTTTTGGTGAATTGGGCGCCAAATACGGGGATTATTAAGTATGCTACAAAAGACAACCCTATGGCTATGCCAACGGCAGCAATAGTCCCTGCGTCCGTTGCATCTTGCCAGATTGCTAATACTAACACCAACTCCGCCGCCATTCCGGCGAATAAACCTAAATATCGGGTTATATGCCAGTTTTTCCGTGTAGCGAGCAATAGTACAAATAGGCTTAAAATGGTGAAGTAGGCTGCCCCATATAACGCAACAGAAGAGGAAGTTATGGCGAATAGCGGAAGGTATCCCCCAATCAGCGCGAATATAGCCACAAGTTGGGCGTTGTATCGTAGCGATGCTCCAAATGTAAGCAGTAAAGATGCCACACAGATGCCGAGAGCGGCGCCCATCGGCAATACGCCCAGTGTTATATAACCGAGGGCTGTTCCCAGAAACAGCATGCCTGAACCGCCTGCCGTAAGCGCCAATGCAAACCCGCCGCGCCACTTTTTGCGATAAAAGGCTTCTCCTGCTCCCATAAGCGCGAGTCCGAAAACGAAAATGGCGGCACATTGGAATGCCGCACTCATCTTAGTGTATAAAAAGCTCCCAAATGTAAAAGTGCCGAAAAGAATCAGTAATGCACCAACAGCACTGATAATCTTAAGCCCCAAAAAGGCTTCCCATTGGAAGAATTGCCGTACTGCCTTGAGAGCGGCATCTTCTATAGGAGAGGAACTAAGTTTGTGTATAGCCTCGGTTTGTTGCTTGGCAGTGTCAGACCAAGCGGCGGCTTTGCGCGCTCTTGACTGCGCGATTTGTTCGTTGAGTTGTTTGCGCAGGGCGCCTAGCTGAACGGCAAAAGATTTGTGTTCTTTGGCATCAAGCTCTCTCAGCTCAGCCGACATGCGAAGCATTGTTGCTTGCATCTCAGCGTAAAGCTGGGTTACTTTTGCCTGCTCCTGTTCTAAGCCCGCGGCGAGGTATTTTAAGTGCTGGCGTTCACTGAAGCCAAGCATTGCAAACCGCTTAGATGACAACTCGTGCTTGAAATCACGTGCAAGCGCTTCATGGGCCTTACGCAGTGCTTCCGTTTCTGCTCGGCTGTCCTGAAGCTTATTTGTCAGTCGCTTAACAGTTGCTCGCAAGCTGGCGTTTTCTTTCGGCAAATCTTGCGCTTCAAAGGCTTTGAGTGCTTCGTCAAGCTGAGCGTGACTGTTCTGCAGGGCGTCCAGCGCGGTTCTTGCTGCTTGGATATTGGCGTTCTCCATCAAATTCTCCCGCTTGCGCTTCATCACAAAGGATGAAAAACGCTTGTGTCGTTATGCCATTTCGGTATGCCTATGACAACCGCGATTAATTTGTTTGCGGAATCGGATCAAGGACTTGCCTTTGCTCTGCGTGTTAGTACGTGCAATTTATACGTAGGCGCTGTATTTAGCAACGGCTCGCAATTGTTAGTTAACTATCATTTTACTTGCCAACTTTTTAGGAATGGCGGAATATGAGCTCCCTCGCGCGGACCGACGGCAACGCGCCAGCCGGGCAATTCTTCCTCCAAAGTACCGCTCTCGGCGGCGAGGTATCCCGGAATGATGAGATTGCGGTGCTTAATTCGATCGGCGATGCCGCACTTTTTCACAAGAGAGGCAATGTTGTCTGCCCCGAACTTGCCGGCAGCCCAAGCTGTCATGACTGAGAGCCCCTCGGTGTCTTTCACTAGCAGATAGCTAGGCACACGACTGTTTTCTATTTCACCGGAGACGATGAAGTAGGTAAGAGAGAAATTGGATGTTACCAACACGGGCGCATTTTCATCCGGAGCGTTGATCTCGTAGATGCCCTCGGCGGTTGCGAGCGGGCGCTGAGGGTCGCTGTAGAGGTTAAGCCTTAGCACCAAAAGCGGGAAGAGGGTTTCGCCCTGGAAATCTGACATAATGATGATCCCGCCGTATTTAGCGACGAACACCCCGGCGATCATGGCTTCGGCCAGGGGGTCATCTCCCATTTCGTGTGCTGGGATGATAGTCGGGAATCCCAACGAGCGGAACTTGCTCTGGATAGCAAGTCTTCTCAGCATAACTTGATCGGTAAAAGCCTGTTTAAGCTTTCTTGCCCCGGTATCAAGCACGATATCCTTTAGACCGAGCCGGGCTAGTTTATCGGTAAGCGCTGCAAGTTCGTTAAGCCCAGAAGCTCTCGCTGCCAGCGGCAGTCTGTATTGCTTGGCAATGGCTGCCATCTGATCGGCGTTAGCTTCCGTTGCGGCGTAGAGCAGAGGCTTTCTGTCGGCAGCGGCGCCAACCACTACTGCCATTATCCCTGGATCTTCGCACATGAGGATAAGGCCGGCATCGCTCTTAGACAGTGCCTCGTTTATGAGATTGGTGTAAGTGTTAGCATTGCCCGAGTCGCATTTTAGAGCAAGCATCTCCGGGCGGAGCTTGAAACCTACGCGCTCGTATGTAAACGAGTTGAAACGCTCTATGCGGGAGATGATTTCAGCGGTGGGCATCGCATCGCTGATGAGCATGGCAAAGCCAGGCGGGTTCTCAAAGCGTTTCTCGTGCCGGAAAAGGACTGTCTCGCCGCCTATCTTTATCGCACGAGGGCCGGTACCGATTACGATTGGGCGAATAGGGGGGGCGGAGGCCTCCTCCAGTTTGAGACGGGCTTCGTCGGAGATTGCGGGACAAGCCGCAAGCTCTGCTTTGCCTGCGGCCAAACTCATCGCAAAAGCAAGGCAAGTAGGTACGCCGCACCGGCCGCAGTTGGTCTTTGGCAAAAGCTTGAATATCTCAATTCCGGTAAGAGGCATTGTTCCCCCTTCGTGCTTGTCTGGTTAGTCTAGAACACTTATCATGGGCGTTAATCTTGGGCGCCGGGGAATAAAAGTGCAATAGGTATCTCATATCCACGCCGCTTGTGTCAGTCTACCATGCACCGAGGTGCCGTTCAAGCTTGACAGTGCAGGCACTGTAGTGACTAACTTAAATGCAAAATCCACTGTCTGCCAACCACGAGACAGCTGAGCGCAAATCTGTTGTTTCTGCCGTGAAAGTGGCGCTTGGTTGCAGTTCCATAATTCTTGAAAGAGCCGCACTCATTTCGATCAAACCGCTTCCGGGCGGGTTGTGGCTATCCTCTGCGTGGTAGTTGTTGTGGATGTGCACGTGTCCTAGGTATGGTGCGGTGGCTTCTATCCAATGCGCAACGGGTATCTTGGAGAATACACCCCCGGCATGGCCTATATCGAGACACAATTTAAACCGCGCATCGTCAGTTTGCTCGACGATGCTCTGCAGTACATCTGGCTTTTCCTCCATTACGTTTTCTAGGAGCAAGGAAAAATCTGGGGGCTTATTACGTAAGAAATCGCGCCAAAACAAAGCGGAACGCTCTGCAAACCAGCTCTCGACATATATATGCGGGATATATCCCGAATGTACCACCATTTTGTTGATGCCATATCGACAAGCGAGTTTGTAAGCTTGCTCCAAACGCTGCCGTGTTATTTCTGCAACCAGGGGGTCAATGGCAGCAGGGCAGAGCTCGTTAAACGGCGCATGGAAAATACGCCGCTTAATCCCCGCTAGGTTTTTGCGAGTGAGATCGTCCCAATGCGGAAAATCAGTGTCCATATTGGCGGCGTAGCTAAACTCCGTGACCTCAAGGCCTAAGCCATACTCACGGGCGAGCATTGCCGCCTCTGCCCCGATGGTTGAGAGGTGTAAGTTCATCATTGTTATTCTTTGTCAGCAAAGCGGATCGAGTTGGCTTATAGACTTTTGTACTGCTGCAAAAGCCCTTCGGTGAGGGAGAGCATATATCCATGCCCCGGTGCGGGTAGCCATTCGTAAAAACTTTGGGTATTTGGCTGAAGATGAGCCATGATGCAGGCAATCGTACCCCCATGACAGGCCACAAAAGCAGAGAAGCTATTGGCTATATTAATATCATTTACGATATGGTGGAATCCAGTGATGGCCCGCTCCCCAAATTGCTTCTTGCTCTCACCGCCCGGGCAGGATGCGGCATCGGTTACATCCGCAAGCCATGACTGGTAATCGCCCCGATCCTTAAGCTCTTCGTGGCTTTGCATCTCAAACATCCCGAAATCATACTCTGCGATGTGCGGTACGGCTTTTCTTGGCACGTTGCCATAGATGATATCGATGGTCTGCTCGGTGCGCACCAATCCGCTGGTGAAAAATAGGTCCGCGGACAAGGGATAGGTGCCACGGCTCTTCAGCGTCGCAATTTCCGCCGCGCCATCAG
>CAYOAR010000068.1:0-3366 GCA_964402105.1 uncultured Dehalococcoidales bacterium | reverse complement strand
AGCTCTCGCCAACCCTCTACGACCTTTTCCCAGGGCTGCCATCCGGATTTACGGTTGGCATTGCCCCTATGCTCTTTGGCCTTGCCATCATCCTGTTCCTGATTCTTGAGCCGCGCGGCCTAGCGCATCGCTGGGGATTGTTTAAGTCCTCGTACCGCCTCTGGCCGTTTTCGTATTAGCGTATCAATAAGTTAACATAAAAAATTAAATAATAAAAAAAGGAGAGTTTGTCATGCCTAGAGATCTAAGCCGTCGTGAGTTTATCCAGACCGCCGTAGGGGCGGGTTTCCTAGCTATCGGCCTTGGCAATTTGCCCTTGTTTACCAGCTGCAAAGGAGGGAATGAGCTTAAGGTGGGCCTCATGTCTCCCGCGACTGGTGTTGCCAGGGAAAATGGTCTGCCTGCCCGCAATGGTTTTCTTGACGGCTTTAACTATATCAACACGGAACGGGGCGGGGTGAACGGGCGCCTCATCAAGCCCGTCTATCGTGACAGTGCTTATAACATGGAAAACGTGGTGAAGTTCGTAAATGAGTTCATGGACACGGAATGCATCATGTTCGTTACTCACTCATCGGCGGAGATGAATGCGGCCAAGGCCATTGCCAATCCGGCATCGTTCCCGGGCATTGTCTCTTTCGGTTCTCAGACTGCCTACCATCCGCCTATGCATATCTACGGGCAGATGCCGGACTATGGTGATGACTGGGTGGCTTTCGCTAAGTACTATAAGGAGAACATCTGGAAAGGAGCAGGCAAGCCCCGTATGGCGCTGCATCTCCTAAACAACGCCACCGGCAAGGGAGCGGAGTATGGGGCGCAGGCTATGGCTGATACCCTGGGCTTTGATGTTCTGCGGGTGGAGGAGCACTCGTCAGCCATCACCTCTGCGGTGGAAAGTCTTACCCGTATCAGGGAGCTCAACCCCGATGTGATGTTCATTTCGAGCATCCCTCAGCCCACAGCTATCATCCTCAAGGAAGCTGCCACCATGGGGTTAACTGCGGCAAGTGCACCGGGGGGTGCCCCCAAAATGACCGTCGGCTGTGCCCATGCCTCTTTCTCTAAAGATCTCATCGATCTTGCCGGGGCGGCGGCAGTTGAGGGCGTTTACGGCGTCTATCCTACCGCGACTTGGGATGATGACATTCCCGCTATTGCTAAGGCTACCGAGTATTGCCAGAAATATAATCCCTCTAATTACGGCAATATGAATTACCTGTCTACATGGGCAACGGCCCTCATTGTTGCCGAAATACTGCGCCTTTCCGTGGATGGCACGGGCTTTGACACTCTAACTGGAGGAGGCCTGAAGGCCTGGCAGGCAGTGGAAAATCAGGGCATCAAGCGACTTAGCGGCTATAATGTTGAGGGTGTGCAGGGAGCTGTTTCCTATACTGCGGGGAATAACCGGCTTTCTAGGTTAACGCGTATGTACAAGATCACCGGCGGTAAAATAACCATGGTGCAGGATTGGACAGAGGCTCCTACTATTAAGTATGAAGACCTAGATTGGTTCCCCAAGGGCTAATCCTGGCCGTAGAATATAAACTGAACGAGGAATTGGCGGGCCTGCTATGCTCAAGCTCAATAATATCGAGGTAACCTATCTCAACGTCATCCGCGTCCTCCACGGGGTATCGCTCTCGGTGGAGGACGGGGCCATCGTGGCTTTGCTTGGGGCTAATGGTGCGGGTAAATCCACCACCCTAAAGGCCATCTCCGGTCTCCTGCACCTTGAAGAGGGTGAGGTTACTGACGGGAGTATTGAATGGGATGGGGTGCGCATTGATAAGAAAGGGGCTGAGGAGGTAGGCCGCCTGGGACTGGTGCAGGCACTTGAAGGGCGGCACGTCTTTGGGCATCTCACTGCCGAAGAAAACCTGATTGTGGGAGCTTACCTCCGCCGTGACAACGCGGCGATAAAAGAGGACATGGAGATGGTATACCACTACTTTCCTCGTTTGAAAGCCCTGCGCGCCAATACCGCGGGTTACCTCTCCGGAGGCGAGCAGCAGATGCTGGTCATCGGGCGGGCAATGATGGCGCGCCCGAAACTTATGATGCTGGATGAGCCGTCGCTGGGGCTGGCCCCCCTCCTCATTGAGGAGATTTACGAGATCATCAGACGCTTTAACTCCGAGCAGAAAACCTCTGTTTTGCTTGTGGAACAAAACGTGCGCGTGGCGCTTGGCATCGCACACTATGGGTATGTGATGGAGAATGGGCGCATCGTGCTGGACGGAACGGCAGATTTTCTGCAAAACAACGAGGATGTTAAAGAGTTTTACTTGGGGCTGTCAGCCCTAGGCACCAAAAAGAGCTACCGCGAGGTAAAACACTATAAGCGGCGCAAGAGGTGGTTGTAATGCGAGCAAATCCGCGCCTTGATGAGCTGGAAATCATGTCTTTTGGGGAGCGGGAGAAATATCAGCGCACCCAGCTTGCCGATGCCCTTAAACGTTCGTATGCATACTCTGAGACGGGGCGCGAGCTTTTTGAGAAAGCTGGCCTCGCGCCAGAAGACATAACCTCACCGGATGTCTTAGCGCGCCTTCCCGTAACACGCAAAAACGATATCATCGAACTTGAAACGCGGCGTCTTTACGGTGGCTTTCTTACCGTGCCGCCGGAAAAAGTCGACCGCATTTTTGTTACCCCGGGCCCCATCTATGAGCCGCTTCATACCGAAAGCATATCTTGGTTCGCGCGCGCCTTTCGGGCGGCGGGGTTTGGGTGGGGAGATATCGCGGTGGTTACCTTCAGCTACCACCTCTCGCCTGGCGGGCTGCTCTTCCACGAGGCACTCAGAGAGTGCGGGGCAACCGTCGTACCGGCAGGCGTGGGCAACACCGATATCCTCATTCGCACGATGCGTGACCTAAAGGTAACGGGCTTTGCCGGTACCCCAAGTTACCTTTTGAGCGTCATCAAAAAGGCCGAAGAGATGGGCTATGACTTCTGCCGAGACTTCGCTTTAAAACGTGCTTGGTTTACGGGGGAGATGCTCACGTCCTCTATTCGGCAGACCCTGGAGGGCAAGTATTTTATAGATACTTATCAAGCTTATGCCGTAAGCGAGGTAGGCGGCGCCCTGGCCTACGAGTGCGGCGAGAAAAATGGTTTGCACCTTATGGATGAGTACTTGGTTGAGATTGTTGATCCGGCCACAGGGCAGCCGCTGCCGACGGGTGAGGCCGGCGAGGTGGTGGTGACCCCTCTCACCAACCCCACTTGGGGGCTTTTCCGTTTTGGTACCGGGGATCTTGCCGCTGTTACCGCCGGGTCTTGCCCTTGTGGCCGCACAAGTTTAAAGTTAAGTGCCATCACCGGGAGGGGGGGAGGCGCGGCTAAGGGGCGGGGAGT
>CAYOAR010000067.1:0-2335 GCA_964402105.1 uncultured Dehalococcoidales bacterium | reverse complement strand
TGACGCGGTAGTAAAGATCAGATACCAAAGGCTCCGGATGGATAACAGGACTTCCCTGTGCCCCAGCCGCTTCAAAGCGCCGACGCTCCACTCCATAGTCATGGGGGTTGTAAAGCGGCACGTAGTGCACTCCAACAAGATCGCTGCCTTTTATGACGGCCTCAACCGCAGCCTCATCAAGCCCGGTGGGGGCAAGTCGCTCCCGAGCCATAATGAGGTAGCTGTCGTCTGTTTTTACGGCAACATAGTCGGCTTGTGCCGATACGGCGAGGGCGGTATTGCCGGGCAGCGTCCAAGGGGTGGTTGTCCAAGCTAAAAGAAACACCTCCCGCTCCAAACCCTGCGCTTTCAATTTTTCTATAAAGGCTTCGTCCGCAACCTTGAATTTTACATAGACCGACGGATCTGGGGTTTCGTCCTTATACCCTTGAGCAACCTCATGCGATGACAGCGAGGTGCCGCAGCGGGGGCAGTGCGGGGTAACGCGATAACCCTGATATATTAATCCCTTCTCCCAAAGCTGCTTTATCGTCCACCAGCTGCTTTCAATATACTTATTTTCCATAGTGATATATGCCCGCGGAAGGTCCACCCAGAAACCAATGCGCTCCGTGATAGCGTTCCAATCTTGAAGATATTTAAAAACACTCTCGCGGCATTTGGCATTGAAGCGGGCAATGCCATAGGTTTCAATATCAGTCTTAGTAGAAAAACCCAACTCCTTTTCTACCTCAAGCTCCACGGGCAGCCCGTGGGTATCCCAACCGCCAATGCGCGGCGCGTAGTAGCCCTGCATGGCCTTGTAACGCGGTAAAACGTCTTTATAGACACGCGATATGACATGGTGAATACCAGGGCGCCCATTCGCCGTGGGCGGGCCTTCATACAGTGTAAAGCGTTTCCCACCGCGCCGATTTTCAACACTCCTACGGAATATATCATTCTCTTTCCAGAACTGAAGTATCTCTTGCTCCAAGCGGGCAAAATCCGCCCTAGAACCAATCGGTTTAAACATTTTCCCCTCCATTTATCGTTATAAACCGTGACATTCTAAAAACTCACTTAATAACAAAAAGCCCCATCCTCTACGAGGACGGGACAAGCCCGCGGTACCACCCCGCTTCCCCGGCAACCGGGGCGCTCCGGGCACAAACATGCCCTGCCGGGGTAACGGCCGGCAACCGTTATAGCCTACTTGCTTCCTATCGGGGATAGGTTGCATAAACCCAAGGCTTTCAGCTATAAAGCTCGGGAGTGATTTTCAGAAGAGGGCGGGCTACCGCTATGCTGCGGGTCGCGCCGGCATCTGCTCACACCATACCAGACTCGCTGTGCTTGCCCCACTCCCTACTCTTCTCCGTCAATGCCTTTGAGATGGGATATTTAATTTTTCAGTATTATTAGACCTAACGCGCGTACTGCCTGCCCTTGGGGGCAACCATCACCTTGCGGGCATCGCCGAATCCCACGCTTTGGGTAATAACCGAAGGATGGCTGGCTAGTGCCATGTGGATGATGCGGCGTTCATAAGCCGGCATCGGCTCCATAGCGAAAGAACGCTGGCTTACCGAAACCTGCTCAGCAATGTGGTGTGCCAGTGTGCGCAGCGCTTCATAGCGGCGCTTTTTATAGCCATTTACATCCAATACCAACGCCACCGGCGCATTCAGCTTTTGAGTGACCATAAGGCGCAGCACGTACTGTAAAGCAGTCAGGGTCTGTCCGCGGCGGCCGATAAGGATGCCGAGATCTTCACCATTTATGTCAAGAACTATCGGCGGCGTCTGGTCATCTTCCTCTGCCAAAGGCCCAATCTCAGTGTCAATATCGGCAGTCAATTCTAGGTGCCCAAGCAGCCGAGAGAGCATTTCTTGAGCAAGCCGCATTCTTTCATCGGTTCCGTCAATCATCGTCGCCCTAACTACGGCATCCTCTCTGCCAAGGCCCAAAACACCGCCCTTGCCTTCTTTCAAGACTTCGATATTCACCTGTTCCCGTTCTGCCCCCAGTTCCTGCAAGGCAAGCTCGGTGGCCTCTTTAATGGTGGGGGCGCCTATTTCTATCTGCCTCATGGTTAATCCTCAGAGCAGCCACGGTCTATTTTTTTATATACTTCTGGCTCGTGGGCTTGCCTTGACTTGAAGAGAACAGCTTTTTCAGGCTTTCCGCAGTGGTTGCGAGGCCGCCCCAGCCGCTATAGAAGTATTGCGTTACGATGCGGAATATGTTGGAAACCACCCAGTAGAGGGCAAGCCCGCTGGGAAAGGTCATCGACAGGAAAACGAACATCATGGGCATCATGATCTGCATGGTTTGGGTCTGTGCCTTCGTTTGG